>CAYTFF010000125.1:0-3731 GCA_964437045.1 uncultured Dehalococcoidia bacterium | reverse complement strand
ACCCATTTTTGACATTATTTTCAGTATCTGCTTTTCAATGGTACTTTTATAATTATTAAGAGCCTTTTCTAAAGATATTTCCTCTCCATGTTCTTCCTTCACCAAATCACGGAGAACCGCACAGCCTAAATAAGGATTTACCACACTAGCACCATACCCAAGAAGGGTAACAATATGATGCATATCTCTTGCTTCGCCTGTCTCCGCAATAATACTCACCTTCATACGTTTGCCTTCTCTAATGAGACGATGATGTACGGCTCCCACACCTAGAAGCATAGGAATCGATGCATTATTTGCATCTACCCCTTTGTCACTCAATATAATTAAGGAATTTCCATTATCAACCGCCTCCAGTACGTCCTGACATATTCTTTCAATAACAGAGTTAATGTCAGTTTTTTTCGACACATTAAACAAAGTTGTAATTGTAGTGGACTTAAAGCTTAAGGCGGATATATTCCTCAATGCAGTTAACTCATGATCTAACATAATGGGACTCTTTAAAGAAATTAAACTTGCATGAGTAGGAGACTCCTCAAGAAAGCTATCCCGAGATCCCAAATAAGTATTTAAGGACATTACTAAATGCTCCCTCAGAGGATCTATCGCCGGATTAGTAACCTGAGCAAATCGTTGTTTAAAATGAGAATATAATAGCCTGGGCTGATCAGATAAAACTGACAGAGGGGTATCATCCCCCATAGATCCAACTGGTTCCTTTGCCTCAGCAGCCATTGGTAATATAACTAGTTTCATTTCTTCTGAGGTGTACCCAAAAGCACGTAGAACTTCGTCGGATGCTTCTATGGTAGATAAGTCCATATTGGCAGACTTAAGATGTTTATCAAAATATACCATATGTTTATTAAGCCACTCTCCATAATTATTCAAATAGGAAAGTTCATTTTTAATATCCTGATTTTTTAGGAGTTTCCCTTCGGTTGTATCAACTGCTATCATTTGACCTGGCCCTAGCCGACCCTTTTCGATTATCTTAGCCTCATCAATATCCACCATGCCGACCTCTGAACCCATAACAATAATGTTGTCCTCGGTTATTAAATAACGTGCTGGCCGAAGCCCATTCCTATCAAGTAGCGCACTGACATACCTACCATCCGAATAAACTAAAGAAGCTGGGCCATCCCAAGGTTCAGTAATGCAGGCATGATATTCATAAAATTCTCGGAGCTTACTTGGCATATTAGGCATATTTTCCCAAGCTTCTGGGACAAGCATAGCCATAGATTGAAGTATTCCCCTTCCTGATAACACCAAAGCCTCTAACACATTATCCAAGCTTGCAGAATCACTTCCTCCTTTCCCAATTATAGGGGTTAATCTACTAACATTATCACCCCATAAAGAAGACCTAAGCTGATTTTCTCTGGCCCTTATCCAATTCTGGTTCCCTTGTAGAGTATTAATCTCCCCATTATGGGCAAGAAAACGAAATGGTTGAGCCAATTCCCAATTGGGTAAAGTATTTGTACTATAGCGTTGGTGGAAAATAGCCAAACTCGTCTCATAATCTGTATCTTTAAGATCCATATAAAAATTACCGAGTTGTGTTGCCGCAACCAAGCCTTTATAAACAATCGTAGTATTAGACATTGATACAATATGAAATTTTTCCAAGTTCTCGTTTACTTGTACTTGTTCTAGGTTTTTCCTAACTAAATAGAGTGCTCGTTGAAATCCTGTTAAATCCATGCCATCTGGGCGACCAACAATCACCTGCCGTACATTTGGCATACTTTGTAAAGCTTCTTTACCGAGAGCTTGATTATTAGTAGGGACATCTCTCCAAGATAATAAAATTAGCCCCTCTCTACTAATAGATTGTTCAACTAACCCAATAGCCCTCTTAATGACTTCCTCATTATTAGTAGGCAAGAAAATCATTCCAATGCCAATATCTTGTACCTGGTTAGGTATATGTGATCCAATACGATTAAGATGTTTTTTTATAATTTCAAGTGGCAGTTGGGTGAGAATTCCTGCCCCATCTCCTGTCTTAGCATCAGCAGAAACCGCACCTCTATGTACCAAGTTGACGACAGATTCAATTGCCATATCCAAAATACTGTGACTTCTATGACCTGAAATATCAGCAACAAAGCCTACACCGCAGGCATCATGCTCATATTCTGGTCTCCACAATCCACTGAGACTAGATGGTTCTCTTATCAAATTATTCAAAACTCTTCAGTTCCTTAATTTTAACAAACACCTTAAAGATGAATGGCCATACAAGAAAATAAATCAACCTATTCTTATGACATATTAAAGTCAATTGATTAGCTAGTTACAAAAATATAATCCCGAATTAATGATTCATCCATTAAATAAAATAGCTCCCCCTAAAATAGGGGAGATACATCGTGATTTTATTCTCAATAAGGTATTTTGTAAAGGTTTGCTCTAATAAAAATGATGTATTAGTTTTTTAATGTTGCGTTAGGAACAATTAAATAAACTAATCCTATAAGAATCCAGCTATTAAAGACTAACCATTACAAGAACGTTTTCTCCTGAATAGTGCAGCCAATATTAATCAATTAACCCCAAGACATTTATATATAGGATTACAAAGCTATTTACTGACACTCCCACATACCGTATCTATAATCAATCGCGTTGATACATATGGATCCACATTCGCATTAGGCCTACGGTCTTCTATATATCCCTTTTTATCTCTTGCTACTTGCCATGGTATTCGCACTGAAGCGCCCCTATCAGAAACCCCATAAGAGAATTCTTTATAACTCGCGGTTTCATGTAGTCCAGTAAGCCTGTCTTCTATTCCTGCTCCATAGCCAGCTATGTGTATTGTAGTATTTTTACTTAAAGCTTCAGCAGCAGCAACACATGCAGTATAGTTTGAGCGCATTTGTTTTGTTGAAAAATTGGTGTGCGCTCCTGCGCCATTCCAATCACCTGCAACAGGCTTAGCATCAAAAGATACTGTGACACCATAGTCTTCAGCTATCCTGGCCAGCAGCCATCTAGCAATCCATAACTCATCGGCCACCTCAGGTGTCCCAATAGGGCCAATCTGAAATTCCCATTGACCTGGCATTACCTCAGCATTAATGCCAGCAATATGTAAACCGGCCTCTATACAAGCATCCATATGTTCTTCAACAATATCTCTGCCAAATATAACATCCGCTCCTACCCCACAGTAATAATCCCCTTG
Source organism: uncultured Dehalococcoidia bacterium (assembly GCA_964437045.1). Taxonomy (GTDB): domain Bacteria; phylum Chloroflexota; class Dehalococcoidia; order Lucifugimonadales; family CAYTFF01; genus CAYTFF01. The sequence continues at coordinate 523 of CAYTFF010000125.1, read as the reverse complement.
TGGTGCAGGATACCCACCTTCAGGCCAACCAAGCGGTTCATCACCATCAAAGAAAGTATATTCTTGCTCGATACCAAACCAAGTTTCAAATGAACCATACTTAGCTGAAGATTTTGCACAAGCTGATCTAGTATTACTGGGATGTGGGCTCATATCTGTTAAGAGTGTTTCTGTCATTAATATAACATTAGAGCCACCACGTATCGGATCAGGTATTGTAAGAACCGGGTTTAGTACCACATCAGAATTATCCCCGGTAGCCTGTTGAGTACTAGATCCATCAAATCCCCAAACTGGTGGGGTTTCACCATCAACAATAACTTTAGTTTTGGAACGTAACCTGGCTGTCGGTATACTACCATCCAGCCACAAATACTCGGCCTTATACGACATTCATCACCTCAGATAAATTATAATTGAAAAGGAGATTTGAATTTTAACATGACATAGCCTGATTTTTCAAATGTTTTAAAGGGCTCCTTCGCCTCTTTCTTTTGTTCTAACACGTACAATATCTTCTACG
>CAYTFF010000124.1:0-3822 GCA_964437045.1 uncultured Dehalococcoidia bacterium | reverse complement strand
GTTCCTTCCTCTGTATTTTCATGTAATGCAATTGTTCCTCCGTGACTTTCAATGATTTTTTTGGCTACAGCAAGCCCAAGCCCCGTCCCCTTTTGTCCCTTGGTGGTATGAAATGGCTTAAATATAAGCGGTTTTTGCTTAGATGTAACGCCGGATCCATTGTCCTGGAGGGTTATGCAAACAGTTTCGGAATTTGGCATAGAAACCCCTAAGGATATAAGACCGACGCGGCTTTCTACTGCATCAACAGCATTATGCAATATGTTTAGGAGGACTTGTAATATAGCGGTTGGATTAGCAGGTATCGGTGGCAAATTCGTCTCTATTTCAGTTAGTAGCTGAACTTCTTTTCTTTTACACGAATCACGAATCAATTCTATTGCGTCTTTAATTATGGGCTCAATTTGTACAAGTGACAGTTCAGGCTGCGCAGTTCTTGACCAGGCAAGCATGTTAAACGCGAGGGTATATACACGATCTAGATTCCTAGACAGAATGGGCCACCCCTCTCTCGCCAACCCCAAGTCTCCACGGTTAAGAGCCAAATCAACTGCTTCTGCGCCAGAACGCAATCCTTGCAACATATTTTTTACGCTATGGCTGATTGAAGCAACTGTTTCACCGGTTGCCGCAAGGCGTTCATGTTGTAATCTTGTTCTTACAAGATCTGCGGTTAGCATTGCAAGACCAGCGTGTCCATTTGCAGTTGTTAATAATTCTTCGTCTTCTTCTGTCCATCGTCGATTTTCAGTGCAAATTTCTAATAAAACGGCACCCAACATTCTTCCATGAGCCATTAACGGAGCGCAAAGTGCAGCATGTACTCCGCTTGCAATTACTCCTTCGTCCTGCTGAAATCGAACATCTTTTGTTATATTTTCAATTCTGACAGCAACTTGCTCATTGCAAGTATGAGCAATTATTGAAGTCGAAAAAGACTCGGGCTCGTCTTTAATTTCATCTTCTTTTGCACCGATTGCATGTAATAATTTTTTTGTGTCATCAAAAAGGACTCCAATGCAACGATCTGGTTTAAATTCATCAACGAGGATTGCGACAAGCAATCTTAAAATAGTAATAGGGTCAATTTTACCTGCTGTTGCAGATGTTAAGCGATGAACCATGCGGAGTTGATCTTTTGCTGCTTCCAAAGAGTGGGGAGAATTTGCAACAATAGATTCAGCAGAGGTATCAAAACTGTAATCGCTTGGGTCAAAAGGGCAAAAGGTAGCATCATGTTCAACAAAGCGAAAAAGGGTTGCTCCGCAGCCAATTTGATCACCAATTTTTAATATTGTGCGATTCTTAATTGCATACCCATTAACAAACGTGCCATTGGCAGAGGCAAGATCTTGGATAAGCCACTTGTCTCCATCTGGGGTAAGTTCAGCATGCCTTCGGCTGATTGTTCCATCGCTTAAGGGTAGTGCTTCTGAGGACCGACCAATAAGCTGGGGTTCAGTGGGAGGAAGAGGGAAGATTCCGCCAAGATCTGGACCTTCAATAACTTCAAGGGCTAACATTCCCTAATCCTACCAAGAAGGCAAAAGATATTAGGACTATAACATTCTCGGATTTAATATATACATTGGGGGTTGTTCTACCTAAGATGTCAAGCATGTCAAATCAGCCACTGTTCAAAGCTAGTATGCGGATAATTGTTTTGCATGGCAAGGATCGCTTTTTAATGGGTCGATATACAGAGATGCTGGCCGAAGTGCTCCTCGAAGAATTCAATGATGTAGATGAAGCCAGAACACTAGACCTCTTTATGCGACACAAGTTGATTGTTGTAGACAATGCCGATGCTTTAATCGTTTCTACAAGCCAAGACAAATTAACTCCTAGGCGAATCATGGAAAAGTACGCAGAGTTACCAAATCAGAATGCAACTCTTTTGCTACGTGCAAGAACATGGAGACCTGGCAAATTAGACAAAATAGTTTCCAGTGAAGGGCTTGTTTATAAAATGCAACCACTTAACGAGTCATCTTGCGAGAGATGGTGCGTCCAGAGGTGTAAAAAGGAATATGGGTGTGATTTTGATTCAAAAGCAGCCAAGTTGCTAGTTGCTAGAATTGGCCTAGAGTTGACTTCATTAGATAATGAGCTCAAAAAGCTGGCGTCAAAAATTTCACCAAAGAATAAAATAGGATATTCAGATGTTGCTGAGATGGTTGTCCTAAGTCGTGAGGAGCAAGCTTGGGAGATTCAATCAGTATTATTAAGCGGTAGCGCAAATGTGGCGATGACCAAACTCAGCCAACTCTTGCAGGTGTCTCGTCAACCAAAGGAACTTCTAATGTGGGCAGTAGTGGATCTGACTAGAAGGTTAAATTCAGCGTCAGATATGCTTGACAATGGAGTTTCTCAAGGTGAAATTCGAAAAAACTTGAAGTTATTTGGTGAAGGAGGCAACCAGATACTCGCCAAGGCAAGAACTTTAAACTCTGATTGCCTTACCAATTTGTTTACCGAAGCGGTTGCAGTTGATTTTAAAACAAAAACAGGACTTCTTGAAGGCACTAACGGCTTGGAATATTTAACACTAAAAGTGTGTGAAACATTGGCATAGCACTAACTAAAAATTATTTGGATATCAGTGATTGGCCAGTCATTTTTTTCGGCTTGGGCACGCCAATCAACTCTAGTATTGTTGGCGCAATATCTGCCAAGACGCCCCTGTTTTTAAGTAATTTTTCCTTATTTTCACTAACAAGATGTAATGGAACATCATAAGTTGTGTGAGCAGTATGAGGCATTTTTGCTTTGACGTCCCATGTACATTCTGCGTTACCGTGATCTGCTGTAATGATTATTGAGTAGCCGCGTTCTGTTGCTTTTTTTATTATTTTCCCACAGCATTCATCAACAACTTCTATAGCTTTGACAGTTGCCTTTAAATTTCCAGTGTGCCCAACCATATCTCCATTAGCAAAATTAATAATAAGGACATCTGGGGTTAATGGTTTTTTAAGTTCTTCTAAGATGCCATCACATATTTTATATGCGGACATCTCTGGTTTTTGATCATACGTCTCGACATCTGTCGGGCTATCAAAAAGCAATCTCCTCTCGCCGTTAAAGGGAGTTTCCCGATAGTCGTTAAAGAAAAAAGTTACGTGCGGGAATTTTTCGGTTTCCGCACAACGAAGTTGACTTAGACCATGTTGCTCTAAGACTTCCCCCAATATTTGCTTCATTGGTTCTGGTCTGTCAAATGCAATATCAGAAACAGGCAATTCTTTCTCATAATTTGTCATTGTCGCAAAATACAAGTTCTGCCAAGCGTTACCTCGTGTGAATGCCTCCCTGGGCATCCTGGACCACTCGGTATCATTTAACACAAAGGCTCTTGTTAATTCGCGGGGGCGGTCACCCCTGTAATTAAAGAAAAACACAGAATCCCCATCTTCAATAGTTCCAATAGGCTTTCCTTTTTTATCAATAATACGAGTAGGGATTATGAATTCGTCTCCTAACTGAACGCTTGAATTTGGTTCTTTGTAATATTTATTAATAACATCTAATGCGTTTGTTGCTTCTTTGACGGCGAGTGAAGGACCTCTTAGCTTGTGAGTAGCCTGTCGCCCTGTGAGTGCTTCGTAAGCCATTGCAACCCTTTCCCATCTCAAGTCCCGATCCATCGCCCAGTACCTTCCCATCACGCTAGCAATCTGTACATTGGTTCCTTTGATTTTTTCTTCTAATTGGCTAATAAACTTTAAGCCTGATGTGGGCGAACAATCTCTTCCGTCTGTAATAGCATGAATACAAACTTTGCCATTTTTAGGAGCCGCATCAATTAGTGCAAATAAATGT
>CAYTFF010000123.1:1952-3909 GCA_964437045.1 uncultured Dehalococcoidia bacterium | reverse complement strand
ATTTCCCTCTTACGATCAGCCAGTTCTTTGAAATCATCAAGGCTTTGTTCAGCTCATCTTGATTCAAGCTGTAACCAAGATCCTCCAGCCGAGCCCTCAAACCTGCCCTTCCACTCAATTTCCCTAAAACAAATCCGGAACTAGGCCATCCTATTGATTCAGGATCCATAATTTCAAATGTCGCCCTTGCCTTTAATAACCCATCTTGGTGAATTCCTGAACCATGCCGAAAGGCATTAGCTCCAACGATTGCCTTATTCGGTTGAACAGGGAAACCTGTTATATCGCTAACTAATCGGCTTGTGCGGTAAATTTGCCGCGTATTTATGTTAGTACCCAATCCGTACAAGTCTTTTCTAGTCTCAATAGCCATGATTATCTCTTCAAGTGCGGCATTTCCTGCTCTTTCTCCCAGGCCGTTAATACACCCTTCTACTTGACGAGCTCCTGCAGAGACAGCCGCAAGGCTATTACCAACAGCCTGACCAAGGTCGTTATGACAATGAACACTCAAAACTGCCTTATCTATATTCGAGACGTTACGTTTAATATTCTCTATGCGGTTCCCAAATTCCCATGGCATTGCATAGCCAACTGTATCAGGTATATTGATCGTTGTTGCACCCGCACCTATAGCAGCCTCCACAAGTCGATATAAATAATCCATGTCAGTCCTGCTAGCATCCATTGGGGAAAACTCGACGTCTTCGCAATAACTCTTGGCCAATTCGACCGATGCTATCGCTGTGTCAAGTACTTCTTCTGGATTGCTCCTAAGTTGGTGCATAATCTGTACATCTGAACTAGATATGAATACATGTATGCGTGGATGTTCGGCATCTTTGATCGCCTCCCAAGCACGTTCTATATCATTTGAAACACAGCGAGCTAGTGATGCAATCACTGGCCTTCTAACTTCCCTAACGATTGTCTGCACGGATTCAAAGTCACCAGGCGAACTAGCGGCAAATCCTGCCTCAATGATATCTACTCCAAGCCGATCCAACTGCTTAGCCACCTCTAATTTCTCAGGTGTGGTAAGCCCAATGCCTGCAGATTGTTCACCATCACGAAGTGTTGTATCAAAGATAGAAACTGTTTCTTGTTTCATTACGAAAACTCCTAGCTAGAATTTGCGACAAAACCTGGGCGTTCTAAAAGGAATTGCCACATGTTGGTAAGCCGGGGGCTCGCGATCGAAGGGGAACGCAGTACACACAACCCAGCCCTGCCAAGACCAGATTGAACGAGCGTACTACGTTAAAAGCCTCTATTCTACACATAAGTTTCTACGTCGATCTATTTAACACACTATGTTGTGCTTTTGAGCCAAGGCATTAAGCCTCTGAGTTCCTTGCCCACCTTTTCAACCTGATGACCAGCATTCTCTCGACGAAAACGGTTAAACCGTGGCCTTCCCTCATCATTTTCAGCTATCCATTCCTTGGCAAAAGATCCGTCTTGAATTGCATCGAGAACCCGACGCATATTTGCCTTGACATGGTCATCAATAACTACAGGGCCGCGAGAATAGTCACCATACTCAGCTGTATCGCTAACAGAATAACGCATGTACTCCATCCCACCTTCATAGAGTAAGTCCACAATCAGTTTTAATTCGTGCATTACCTCAAAGTACGCTGATTCAGGCTGATAGCCAGCCTCAACCATGGTCTCAAAGGCTACTTTTATCAGGGAAGTAACACCACCACATAAGACGGCCTGTTCACCAAACAAATCAGTCTCTGTCTCTTCCTTAAAAGTGGTTTCTAGTATACCTGCACGGGTTGACCCAACTCCCTGTGCATAGGCCAAAGCCATCTTTTTAGCAGCACCTGTGGCATCTTGGTGAACCGCTAAAAGTGCTGGGACTCCTTGACCATTCACAAAAACTTCGCGCATCCTGTGGCCAGGGGCCTTCGGTGCTATCATCCAAATGTCCACGTTATCTGGCGGC
>CAYTFF010000123.1:0-1942 GCA_964437045.1 uncultured Dehalococcoidia bacterium | reverse complement strand
ATATAGTTTTATAATGGATCGTAAAGCCATGCGCGAATACAAGGCTTTTACCAGGAGAAAGATTCGAAACAATCTCCTTCTCGTAGACCTCGGCCTGAGAAGTGTCGGGGAGCAACATAACGATTACATCTGACTCCTTAGCGACATTTTCATTGGTGTCAACGATAAGGCCAGCGGCCTCAGCCTTTGTCCTGCTTTTACTGCCTTCGTACAACCCAATTATCACGTTATGGCCATTGTCTTTAAGATTCAGTGCGTGAGCATGACCTTGGCTCCCATATCCAATAATACCAATGGTCTTGCCGTTCAATAAAGAACTGTCTGCATCGTTATCATAATAAATTGTCGCCATACTAGGTCCCCTTTACCGATTATTCCTCTTTGGTTAGTGTTCCAGTAGCCTGCCTTGGAGCTTTGCCCTGTGTTTTAGGCGACAACCCTCGAGGCATTGCTACACGTCCAGTACGCATCACCTCTCGCAGGCCATACGGACTTAGCATCTCAATTAGAGAGTCAATTTTATTTTCATCCCCCGTAACTTCAACAATCAATGAGTCTACAGAAACATCGACTATACTAGCCCGGAAAATATCAGCTATTTGGGCTATTTCGCTGCGTGTCTGCACGGTGGTTTGAACCTTAATCAAGGCCATTTCTCGAGCAATACTTTCCCCTTTTGAGAGATCCGAGACCCGTATAACTTCAATCAGTTTGTAGAGTTGTTTAGTAACTTGCTCTACCGTGTAGTCATCTCCCTCAACTACGAATGTCATACGAGAAAGATTTTCCTGTTCGCTGCGACCAACAGCAAGGCTGGAAATGTTAAAACCTCTTCTCCTAAACATGCCCGACACCCGGTTTAAAACGCCGGGATTGTCTTCTACCAATGCAACTTGTGTATGCTCTGTGGCCTATGTTTTTTTCCTTGGTTTAATTTTTAGAAATCACCCTCAGGTACAGGGCGTTCTTTAGCCTCGCCTACAGGAAGCTCTCTTTCATCATCTGGAAACTCTATAAGCTCGTTTACGCTTTCCCCTGGGGGAATAAACGGATAAACATTCTCTTCTTCGTCTACAATAAAGTCTATCAATACAGGACCATCATGCGACATCGCTTCATGGATAGCCGAAGATACTTGATCTTTCTCCGTCACTCGGATCCCTAAAATACCAAAGGCTTCAGCCAGTTTCACGAAGTCCGGATTACCACTATACTCAGTGGCATAAAAAGTGTCTTTATAGAATAGATGCTGCCACTGACGGACCATTCCTAAAAAGTGATTGTTCATCAGTGCAAATTTCACAGGAATCTTATTTTCCGCCAATGTGGCCAGCTCTGACATAGTCATCTGGAAGCCACCATCTCCTGCGATTGACCAAACAGTCTTATCTGGTCTACCAACTTGAGCACCCATAGCTGCAGGAACCTCAAAGCCCATAGTACCAAGACCGCCAGAAGTAATAAAGCTATTTAATTCAGTGAACATATAGTGTTGAGCTGCCCACATCTGATGTTGCCCTACACCTGTTACTATGATGGCATTCCCTTTGGTCTCCTTTGACAATTGCCTAATTACTTCCTGCTGTAACAACTTTTTCGATTGGCGGATTTTTAAAGAAGGATGCTCTCTACGAAGTTGCTCAATTTCATCTAGCCATTCTGGGCGATTTTCGGATTCAATAATCCGATTAAGTTCACGAAGTACCTTTTTCAAATCTCCAACTATAGGTACGTGTGTTTTTAGATTCAGCCCAATAACCGCAGGGTCCACATCTATATGAATAATCTTTGCACGTGGGGCAAAGTCACTAAGTCTCCCAGTAACCCGATCATCGAAACGTGACCCTAAACTAATAAGTAGATCTGATCGATCTATAGCGATACTTGCATAAGCTACTCCATGCATACCAGGCATACCAACGCTGAGAACGTGTGTTTCTGG
>CAYTFF010000122.1:0-3910 GCA_964437045.1 uncultured Dehalococcoidia bacterium | reverse complement strand
CAAGGAAGTCTTTCCTGAGTTCGAAGCAGAAATCATTTCCGTGATGGTGCCTTATCGCGGTGCAACCCCGGAGGAAGTTGAAGAGGCAGTTTGTATTCGGATTGAAGAAGCTATCCACGGCCTTGAAGGTGTGAAAAAAATGACATCGAACGCTACCGAAGGGTCTGGTTCGGTTTTGGTTCAGGTCGAGACGGGCTATGAAATACGTGAATTGCTTGACGATGTCAAGGCACGCGTTGATGCTATCTCAACTTTTCCGGCGGAAACTGAGAAACCTGTGGTCAAAGAGATGCTTCCCCGTATGCAGGTGATTAACGTTTCATTGTATGGAGACACGGATGAATTAACGCTAAAACGGTTAGGTGAAAAAGTACGAGATGAAATAACTGCATTACCTGAAATCAGCCAAGCCGACTTAAAGAGTGTTCGGCCTTATGAAATAGCGATAGAGATTTCTGAAGATACTTTGCGCCGTCATAATCTCACCTTTGATGATGTAGTTCAGGCAGTGCGGCGTTCTTCATTAAATATGCCAGGAGGTTCTGTCAAGGCTGATTCCGGAGAGATTTTACTTCGAACCAAGGGGCAATCTTATCGAGGTGAAGAATACGAAGCGCTAACCCTAATGACCAGACCAGATGGAAGTCGCTTACTCCTGTCTGACGTAGCAAGAGTGGTAGATGGCTTTGAAGAGACAGACCAACTTTCACGTTTTGATGGTAAACCTTCAGTCATGATTCAGGTATATAGAGTTGGCGACGAAGACACTCCTGAGGTCGCAGCATCTATTCATCGCTACGTCGAAGAGGTAAGACCAAACTTACCGAGTGGGATATCTATTGCAACGTGGCAGGACAGTTCGGTAATCCTCGAAGATCGCACTAACCTGCTATTACGTAACGGTTTTACTGGTCTTGTCCTTGTGTTTATCGTTTTGTCAATGTTCCTCAGGATGAGACTTGCAATCTGGGTGGTAATTGGGATTCCGGTAGCTTTTCTCGGGGCTTTTGCAACTATGCCTTACACCGGAATTACGATTAATATGATGACTCTATTTGCCTTCATTTTGGTTCTTGGAATTGTGGTGGATGATGCAATCATAGTTGCTGAAAGGATCCATTATCGGCAGAACTACCACGAAGGATTGAAGGGCGCCATAATGGGCACACAGGAGGTCACTACACCTGTCATATTTGGAGTACTAACGACTATGGTGGCGTTTGCTCCATTCATGATGGTTCCTGGGGTGATGGGGGACTTTACACGAGCATTTCCATTAGTGGTAATTCCGGTCTTAGCCTTTTCCGTGATCGAGTCCCAACTTGTTCTTCCGTATCACTTGTCCCACCATAAGAAAGATCGAGGTGTCATCTCTCAGAACATTGTTTTACGAACCTGGGATAGGGCTTTCCGTGGATTTGGGCAGGCTCTCCAATGGTTCATCAGTGAAATTTATAAGCCAGGCTTAGAGTTTGCATTGAACTGGCGTTATCTGACGGCCTCTGTTGGCATCGCATCATTGCTGCTCACCGTTGGACTCATAAGAGGAGGAGTTGTTGAGTTTGTGTTTTTCCCTCAAATGGATTCGGACACCATAATAGTCAGGCTAACTATGCCTCAGGAAACCCCGGCTGAGAGGACTTCCAAGGCAGTAGGGAGCATAGAAAGAGTAGCAATTGAGCTTGGAGACGAACTCAAAAGTCAAAATGGATTTACTATTTTCACTCATGTTCTTTCAAGCGTAGGTGAACAACCCTCATCTAACTCTGGCCCTGCTAACCCAGGTCTCGCGCCTGCACGTGCCTACCTAGGTGAAGTGCAGGTCGAGTTAGTGTCAGGAGAAAATCGGCTTTATTCGAGCGGCCAACTTGCCAGCATGCTGCGGGAACGTCTCCCGTCAATTCCAGGCGCAGTTGAGCTAGAAATTTCTAGTGATTTAATCGGGGGAATTGGCAAGCCTATTGACTTTCAGTTAGCAGGCTCCGATATCGCAGAACTTCGCTCGGCTTCGCACGATATACGAACTCGGCTAGCACAATACCCTGGCGTTACAGATATTAACGATTCTTTTCGAGGAGGTAAACCCGAGGTCGAATTAGCGATCAAAGCAAGCGCGGAGCCACTAGGGCTTTCTATGCAAGATTTAGGACGGCAGGTACGTCAGGGTTTCTTTGGAGAAGAAATTCAGCGTATTCAGAGAGGCCGAGATGATGTTCGCGTTATGGTCCGTTATCCAGAAGGAGAGCGGCAGTCACTCGGTTATATGGAGAATATGCGGATACGAACGTCTGAAGGACAAGAGGTTCCGTTTGCTACTGTTGCAGATGCTGAGTTCGGTCGAGGTCTTTCCAGTATTGCGAGGGTCGACAGGCAGCGAGCTATCAATGTAACAGCTGGAGTTAACGAAGAAATGGCAAACGCGAACGCAATCTTGTCGGATTTTCAGTCGCGACACATGCCTGAGGTGCTTTTGGCTCACCCTGGAGTTACATATAGCATGGAAGGAGAACAAAGGGTACAAGGCGAGTTTCTGGAGGGCCTGATAAGAGGTTTCTTGATTGCCTTATTCATAATGTTTGCCCTAATGGCAATACCTTTCAAATCCTATTCTCAGCCATTCATCGTCATGTCTGCTGTACCTTTTGGACTTGTAGGAGCAGTCCTCGGACATGCGGCTTTAGACATGCCGCTTAATTTTATGTCAGTGATGGGTATGGTTGCTGTCGCAGGTGTAGTAGTCAACGATAGTCTGGTTCTTGTTCATTTCATTAACAATGCAAGGAATCAAACTGGATTGTTGACAGAGTCTGTGATTTCAGCCGGCGCAGCTCGTTTTCGACCAATCCTATTGACTTCTTTAACTACAGCAGCCGGAGTTACGCCACTTATTCTTGAAACCAGTATTCAGGCACAAACTTTGGTCCCAATGGCGGTCTCGGTGGCATTTGGTGTGCTGTTTGCGACACTTATAAGTCTATGCTTGGTTCCGTCGATTTATCTGATTTTGGCTGACTTAAAAACTCTTTTTCGGTTCAACGTCAGATCTCGCCCATCAATGGTTCAGCCGTAGAGAATAGAACTTTTAGAAATCAAAGCAGAGGCTCGTCACAGATTTGACGCAGTGCATCGACAAATCCAGTGTCCAATAAGGCATGGGATTTTGCACGTTCCATGTTGTGATACGCATCTCCATTTTAGGTGAATTATGCCTAAGTCAGTTTATATGGATTGGGCGGACGTTTTGTTCGTGGATTTCCTGGCGAAATACCTTGAAGCCTCGGGCTTTATAATTATCGAGGGCGTGAGGGTGATCTAATGTGCAGGTATGGACCCAGACTCTTTTCGCCCCCATCTTCCATGCGCTCCGAATCGCCTGTGTTAGAAGGTGCCCTCCGATACCGAGTCCTATGAATTGAGGTAAAAGGCCGAAGAATGCGATTTCAACGTTAGCGTCCGCTTGGAATTCAAGTTCAAAATATCCTGCAATCTGATCTTTGATGTATGCGACTGAAGTTTGCAATTCATTGCGGTATACCCAGGAAGCCCAGTCCTTTTCACCCCAGGGCAAGCGGTCGGTCCATTCCCATTGCTGACCTACACTCACATATAGTTGGCGATTCAATTTTGGTAGGGGACTGGAAATCCTGTCCAGCCGAAAGCCTTCTATAGTAGACCCCTTAGGACGTAATTCGCTCGGCTGGTTCATTTCAAGGTAGAAGGTCTTTACTTGTACTATCATTCAATACGTGTATCTATGATTTAGTTAAAGAAGCTATTCCACCAGTTAAGACGTCGTATACATAGTGTAATTCTTTGGGTTGGATGACGTAGGGAGGTAGGATGTAAACAACATTTCCGAGTGGTCGCAATAGAACGCCATGCTCTAGGAAGAAGTCATAAAGCTTGGGTT
>CAYTFF010000121.1:0-3926 GCA_964437045.1 uncultured Dehalococcoidia bacterium | reverse complement strand
ACTATTAGCTATGATAGCTCGGAATTTTTTTGATCTTTCTATAGCTTCTTCCTTACCACCGCCAACTTCACTGATAGCATCAGTTCTGGCTATTATTACAAATTCAGGATCAGATCTTGCGGCTACAACTGCCTCTATTTTTTTAACTGATTCCTCCATGGGTAAACAATATTTTCCTGCCAAATGTCCACATCTTTTGGGGAAGCGTTGGTCTTCTATATGAATCCCAGCCACTCCAGTTCTCTCAAAATGTTCAATTGTTCTCATTGCTATAAGAGAGTTTCCATACCCGTCATCAGCATCGGCTATTACAGGAAGATCTGTAACTTCTGTTATCGTTCTTGCCCAACCAGACATTTCTGTCATAGTAGGAAACCCTAAGTCAGCACGACCAAGATAACCAACAGCACAAGAATATCCACTCATATAAACACATTTCAAGCCAACCATTTCAGCAATCTTAGCTTGAATAGGCGTATATACACCGCTTGTAAAAACGTACGGTTGTTCTTTAAGAAGTTTCCTAAATTCGGTTCCTTTGCCCATGTCTAAATTTTCCTCCAAATAACTATTTATTAATCTAACTCCTAAAAGTGTAACATTGGCTTGACATATAAAGCAAATCAATAAACTTTATATATGTTATAGGATTTCCCTATATCTTCGTTTACGGACATGAAAAGGCGCCCTCAAAGTAAACTTTGGGGCGCCTCCATTAGTATGGACGAAGACTGTTTATTCTACAGAAACTGTGGCCCCAGCCTCTTCTAACTTCTTCTTTATTTCATCAGCTTCTTCTTTATTAATAGATTCCTTAACTGCTTTTGGCGCACTTTCTACAAGCTCTTTAGCTTCTTTTAATCCGAGCGTAGTAACCTCTCGAACAGCCTTGATTACACTTATTTTGTTCTCTCCAATCTCCTTAAGAATTAGGTTAAACTCTGTCTGTTCATCTTCTTGAGGCGCGCCATCTGTACCAGCCCCAGCTGCTGGTGCAGCAGCTGCAACGGCTACAGGAGCAGCAGCACTAACACCAAATTCTTCTTCTAAAGCTTTTACTAGGTCTGAGAGATCCATGACAGACATCCCTTTAATAGCCTCTAGTATCTCTTCCTTATTCAAATGATTCCTCCTTAGATATGTCTAAATTAACTGGCTTTCGCCTCTTCTTGTTCTACATGTCTTTGTAATACTGTAACTAAACCTGTTACCACACCATTTAGAGTAGTAACCAATCCACTGATAGGGGACTTTATCTGCCCCATTAACTGTGCAATCAACACATCCTTTGATGGTAATTTTGCCAAAGCAGTCACTCTATCTGCAGTTAATACTTCATGGTCTAAAATAGCGCCCCTTATATTTAAAGGCAATCTACTAGAACGTATAAAATCATCAAGCGCCTTAGCTACTTGGACAGGATCATCATATCCAAAGGCTATACCTGTTGATTCTTGGACAATTTCCTTTACCTCTGGCATAGATAACTCATCAGCTGCCCTATAAGTTAGGGTGTTTTTCACTACTCTATATTCAACTCCATTGTCTCTCAAAGTACGCCTTAGGTTGGTCATATCATTGACAGAAAGCCCTCTATAATCAGTAGATATGGCTATAGTACACTCTGCCAATTTACCTTTAATTAATTCTATCTGTTTTATCTTTTTTTCAGTCGGCATAATAACCTCTTATAAAAACCAAAAACCTGGGTTTATTACCCAGGCTCAAACAAAACTGGAAACAACACCAGTCAAATCAAATACCTGGGCAGGAACATTAAGGCCAAATGGCCACCTACTGTCTTCGGTAACTATTCTATTCTACTTTAAGTTCCAATGTGGATGCAAGATCTAGTTTAATGCTAGGACCCATTGTGGTTGTTAAAAAGGCACTTCTTATAAAAGGTCCTTTAAGAGCAGCTGGCCGATTTCTGACAATTTGATCTACAAGCATCGTCATATTTTCTAAAATTTGCTTAGAATCGAAACTCGCCTTGCCCAATGTCACATGAATTAAAGCTGTACGATCCATCTTGAATTCTACTCTACCTTTCTTTGCATCCTCTATTGCCTTCGGTAAATCCTCCTGCTTGACTACCGTACCAGTCTTAGCATTGGGCATTAAACCTTTCCTGCCTAAAACACGTCCAAGTTTACCTATTTTGCCCATGGCATCTGGAGTCGCTACTGAAACTTCAAAATCCACCCAACCACCTTCAATTTTTTTGATCAATGCTTCGTCAGCAACATAATCTGCACCAGCTTCTTGAGCTAGAATCGCTGCTTCGCCTTCCACAAAAGCCATAACTCTAATCTTCCTACCAGTTCCATGAGGCAACATAGCAACCCCTCTTATAAGTTGATCAGCTTGTTTGGGATCTGACCAGGTCCTCATATGCAGTTCTATAGTCTCATCAAAATTAGCTGTTGAGATCTTTTTAACTAGATCGACGGCCTCTTCTGGAGAATAAAGCCTCTCCTTAACAACTAAATTTGATTTTTCTATATATTTCCTACTAACTCTAGCCAATACAATTCTCCAATCAATCAGATTATTCGGTTACTTCAATTCCCATACTTCTGGCAGTACCTTCAATTATTTTTACTGCTGTGTCAATGTTTGATGCATTCAAATCAACCATCTTCTTCTGAGCAATTTCCTCTAAATCACTACGTTTAACAGAGCCAACTTTCTCATGAAGTGGATCACCGCTTCCTTTTTCAACTTCTGCCGCCTGTCTGAGTAGTTCAGAAGCGGGAGGGGTTTTCACAATAAAATTAAATGAATTATCTTCAAATACGGTGATATGAACCGGGATAATGGTACCAGATTGGGCTGAAGTCCTAGCATTGTATTCCTTAATGAAGCCCATTATATTTACTCCATGTTGACCCAAAGCGGGACCAACAGGTGGTGCTGGGGTAGCCTGCCCTGCAGGAAGTTGTAATTTTATTATGGTTTTAACCTTCTTAGCCAATGTTCGCCTTACCTTCTAAAATTTAGCCACTTGAAGAAAATCTAATTCCACCGGGGTCTCTCGACCAAAAAATGCCACTAGTATCCTTACTTTACCTCAATCTGCATAAATCTCTTCTACTTCTCCTATAAAGTCAGCAAATGGACCTTCGTTAATCCTAACGCTTTGTCCCTTTGTGTAACCAACCCTTACTCTCGGTGTTTGTGATTCCATCTGGCTTAAGATAGCCTGAACTTCCGATTCTTCTAACGGAACTGGCTTAGGCCGCTTCTCTTTTTCATCCTCAGCAGATACAAAACCAGTAACACCAGGGGTATTCCTTACAACAAACCAACTGTTGTCATCCATTGTCATCTGGACTAGAACATAACCAGGGAAAACCTTCTTGGGAACAGATCGCCTTTTCCCTTCATGTATTTCTATTTCTTCCTCTGTTGGAACTATAACCTGAGAAATTTTATCCTTGACATCCATAGTCTCTATTCTTTGTTCAAGATTCTTCTTTACCCGTTCCTCTTGACCAGAATAAGTATGTATTATATACCAACGAAATACCTGTTCAATATTATCTTGTTTCTTATTCGTAACTGCCATAATCTACAATATTTGCTCAAATAATCTGGAAAAACTAAAGTCTATTAATCCTAATATAACTCCTATGGTTACCGATACAGATAAAACTAAAACTGTTAACCTGATGGCCTCCTCTCTAGTTGGCCAGGTAACTTTTTTCAGTTCAGCAATCACTTCACCAAAAAAGGAGAAAATTCCTGGACCACGACCACCCCTTGAGGATGTCCTTCTTTGAAGAATCTGTTCCGCTGGATTGCCTGATGGCTGATTACGGGGCATATCGAATTACCTTATCTCTCTATGTAAAGTATGTGTCCTGCAACGAAAACAATACTTTTTCAATTCTATCCTAGAGTTGTCATTAATCCTGTTTTTA
>CAYTFF010000120.1:332-3967 GCA_964437045.1 uncultured Dehalococcoidia bacterium | reverse complement strand
GTCTGGTTACGTCAAAAGCACTTTTATTTCCTACTACCGTTCCAGCAGCACCACCCCTATTGTTTCTAGCTTTCGCCCTGATATTAGAATAATTTGCTTTTACAGATTTAACTTCCTCTTTTCCTAATAATCTGTTATGAGCTGGGAGTGAATAGTTTGCAGTTCTTTGAAAAACGGTTAGATGTTTTGCTTCTTGTGCTATCACTGGTATAGCCTGTACTGCAGAAGATCCTGTACCAATAATGCCCACTCTTTTACCAGTAAAATCTACTTCATTCTTTGGCCAGCGACCTGTCAAATACCATTGCCCTTGAAATGAATCCAAACCTTTAAAGTCAGGTTTATTTGGAGAAGATATTGAACCGGTAGCCATTATGCAATAATGAGCGATGTACGTATCTGAACTAGTTTCTATTTTCCAATTCATTAATTTATCATTATATTGGGCAGAAATTACCTTGGAATTGAAAATAATATGTTGTCTTAAATTAAATCTATCAGCAACGTGGTTTGCATATTCCAATATCTGAGGTTGTGTAGAATATCTATGAGTCCATTCCCATTCCTGTTCAAGTTCCTTGGAAAACGAGTACGAATATTCTATACTTTCTCCATCGCATCTTGCTCCAGGATATCGGTTCCAGTACCAAGTCCCTCCAACATCTGTTGCCTCTTCTAAAACTATGACCTTGTATTTTAATTTAAGTAATCTATAAAGCATATACATTCCAGAAAACCCCGCTCCAATGATGACAGCGTCAAACACGTTAAGAGATGGTTGATCTTTTTGGTATGGGATTAGTGTAGGTGATGGAGGAAAATTTTCTTTGGACATAGATTAAAACCTAATGGCTTTTCAGTTTTCGAGAATGATTTACTTTACACTATACAAGATATAATTTGATAGAATCCTAATGTTTATCATAATTATATGCAAGCAATACATAATTTTGAAATAATAATTATATAAATTAATAGGCAATGGTTCAATTTGAAAACAGACAGGAGGGATAAAATGCCCAAATATATCCCAAGTAGTACTAAATGGGTAGCGGAACAGGTAAGAATTTACGAAGCAAGTGGTGGTACACAAGGCACAACTTTGAAAGGGTTACCTGTTATTATTGTAAGTAATATTGGATCTAAAACTGGAGCCTTACGTAAAACCCCTTTAATGCGTGTTGTATATAAGAATTGTTATGTCTTAATTGCCTCTCAAGGCGGTGCTCCTACACATCCCCTTTGGTACTATAATTTGATGGCTAATCCATACGTTGAAATTCAAGACGAATCCAAGATTTTCTCTATGGTTACTAAAGAAATAAACGATCTAGAAGAAAAACGATGTTTATGGGATATTGCAGTTGATGCTTATGGCCCGTATGCAGATTATCAAAAGAAAACTGAAAGAATCATTCCAAAATTTCTTGCTGAATTAATTGAATAAGCCATAGTGTTAAAAGATTAATTTGAGATATTGCTTCAGTGTAAATTCAGTAAATATTATACTAGTCTCTCAATATCTTTTGTCATTTCGACATGTCGAATGCCAGCCTCAGTAAATGTATTACCACACAGGGAATATCCATGTTGAGAGTAGAAGTTTTTTACGTAGTATTGGGCATGTAATGTTATCTTTTTAATACCTTTGTTGAGGGCCTGATTTTCTAGGAAAAATAGTACAGCTGATCCGATACCTGTTCGTCTATATGATGTTTCAATAGCCATACGACCTATTAGGGCATGTCTAGGTGTATCTATGATTAGTCGTCCAGTCCCTACTATTGCACCACATTTATAGGCCACCGCATGAATGGCAATATCGTCAAATTCATCCATTTCTAGTTTTATTGGAACACCTTGCTCTTCAACAAACACACGGTTACGTAAAAGCCTTACTGCTTCCGTTTCTTGATGTGAACTTAACATTTTAACTTCCAAAGACATTTCTAATAGACCATTACTGCTCTAGATTTTGTTTAAGCCAAATATATAATAAAGTGCCACCGGCTACTGATACGTTTAAACTCTCAGCCTGTCCTATAATAGGTAGCTTTACCCATCTTTTTACATGCTGACGTATATCGTCACTTATACCTCGAGCTTCATTGCCAAGGATAAGAGCTATTGAATTATTTAATACTCCGTCATTCCATGCGATAGTATTTGCTAAATTATCTGCCCCTACAATAGTCAGTCTGGAGGATAATTTATTGAATAACCCTGTAATACTACTGGTTCGAAATAATGGCACTGAAAATAGGGAACCAGCAGAGGCCGAGATCGTTTTTTGGTCAAATAGATCTACGCAAGGTTCTATTAAGATTACACCGTCAGCACCTACTGCATCCGCAGTCCGTATCAGGGTACCTAAATTACCTGGATCTTGGAGTCTGTTTAGTGTTGTCTTCTAATTGTAGATTATTTATTTCAGTATCAAAAATTGGGAATGTAACCAAAATACCTTGCGGCACATCTCTCTGCGATAGGTGCTGTATAACTTGAGGATTTACCTCAATGAGGTCAGATTCCAGTAGTTTAAATTGGTTTAATAGCTCCCAGGCCAACTTGTCTTTGAACATTTCTATACAATAAAAAACAGATAGAGGTGATCTACCATTGTTTAGCCCAAATCTAATTACTTCTAGGCCTTCAACCAAGAACCTTTGGTAACGTTCTCGATATTTACGTTGATAGAGTTTCAGAGCTTCCTTAACATTGGTATTTCTAATTGTAGTGATCATCAGTTAAACTTACCTACGTTTCTTAAAATGGGCTTGATATATCAAAATATATTAATATAAAGATTAGCATAATTAACAGGAGATAAATTAGTGATCCAAAGGCAACTAGTTTCTTATTTCTATTACTTAAATTTTTCCACCAATTCATAAATATCATACACTTTTGCGATTTAAATTAATCCAGATCCAAGTCCAAGCCCAATAGCTACTAGCATAATACCTACCAAATTTCTTATGAAGTGTTTAGTTATTTTCTTTAAAAATCTTGAACTGGTATAAGTACCGATAAAGGCAGCTAGTGTCGCCACTCCAACCAACAATACACTATTTCCATCTGAAATACTGATAAAGTCTCTGGCAATAAAGGTAGTTCCGTAGGTTATTAACCTAGATGTATCCACTAAAAAAGCACATATTGAGATTGTTGCAGCAAATTCTGTTGGTTCTAAGTTCGTTTTTGTAAGGACAGCTGATCTAAGAGCTCCTTGGTGTCCTGATAGGCCTCCAAAAAATCCTGATAGACCTCCACCTATTGGAACTAAATTTCTTGGGAAATTAAATTTATTAAACGCGGGTATCAATTCAATAACAGAAAAACCTAAAATAAGAAAAGAAAGGACAATCTTAATAATAGTGATCTCAAAATATCTTTCTCCAATATGGTATATGGCTATTGGTGATATATCTGAGATATTAACTAGGATTAAGGCCCCTGGGATTGAGAAAATCAAAGCTGGTAATCCAAAGGATAAGACTATACCCCAGTCTGCTTTTCTTCCGAGTAATACAACCTTAAACAAGTTATTTGAAAGATGAACGACTGCTGTAGATGCTACAGCGATGGGCAAAGGGAAAAAGAGAGCGAATACAGGCATTAGTAATGTGCCGAGT
>CAYTFF010000120.1:0-273 GCA_964437045.1 uncultured Dehalococcoidia bacterium | reverse complement strand
AACTACATAATCCATATCAGTAGCCTAATGTCCAACCAAATCCCAGTCTGTAACAGTTGCCCAATTGAATGGCCATCCACGTAACATCATTTTTCGAAGTATTCGTAGCATTTCCAGGTCTGTTTCTGCCATATCATCCCTATATCGAGTATCATTGCTATCACAAATAATATTGATTCCTATATTTAATGCACTCGCTACTATAAATCGACCTTGAAAAGAATTAAAATATTCATCTAAACCTTTATTTATAAGTTCTCTTTTAGCCAGTCG
>CAYTFF010000119.1:0-3975 GCA_964437045.1 uncultured Dehalococcoidia bacterium | reverse complement strand
TAATGTAATTGGTGTATTATCGGTTAAAGATGTAATGAAAGGCTTAACACAAAAAGGAATATCTGAAAATATGAAAGCAACTCATATTGTCAGGGATCCTTTATTTGTTCCGGAGACTAAGTTAATTGCTCCTCTATTTGATGAAATGAGAAGGTCAGGTAATCAAATGGCTATGGTTGTAGATGAATATGGAGGTATTTCAGGGCTTGTTACACTGAAGCAGTTAGTTGAGGAGGTTGTTGGTAGAGTTGGAGAAGAAGGTGAAGAGGCAGAGGAAGAGTATGAAGCTATAGATGAGAACACCTTCCAGGTAGATGGAGCAATGGGTATTGTGGATGCCAATATAGAATTAGCGTTAGGTATTCCTGAAGGCGAATATGATACTGTTGCAGGGTTTGTTCTAGAATCACTACGTAGAATTCCAAAGATAGGTGATTATTATTATTTTGCTAATATGAAGTTTGAAGTTATAGAAATGAATGGCCATAAAATTGAGAAAGTAACAGTCCTTAAGGCTACTCCTATAAGAGGACAAGAAGATGAAAATAATTGAAATTCGACTGAGATTAACTGTTATATACCTCAGTTAAAGGAGAGTAGCTTCCTTTGGCAAAGATTCTGCAGCGAATTCATAAAGAAGTACACCAATTTTTTGAAACCGCCCCCATTGATTTAAACAACCCCATCTTACTTGCGATTTCTGGTGGCCCAGATTCATTGAGCTTACTTTATTCTATCGCCCAAATTAGAGATAAGTTTAATTTAAATTTATATGGAATTCATATAAACCATTTACTAAGAGGAGAATATAGTCGAGCCGATGCTGCCTTTGTAGGTGATGAGTTTAAAAAATTAAACATTCCATTTGTAATTAAAAATATCGATGTGAAATTATTTAAGGATAAGCACAAGCTATCCCTTGAAGAGGCAGCAAGGAAAGCAAGGTATTCAATATTTGAGGAAGTTGCTCAAAATATTGGAGCAGAAGTAGTTTTTCTTGGACATACAGCTGAAGATCAAGCAGAGACAATTCTGATGAATATTATTAGAGGAACCGGACTTAATGGACTTGTAGGAATGCGTAAATTTTCAAATAGTAAATCTATTGGAGGAGTTTCCTCAATTTTTCTTGCGCGTCCACTTTTATATATCACTAAAGCAGAAACAGAGAATTATTGTGAAGAACAAGGTTTAACTCCATGTTTGGATCAGTCAAATTTGTCTTCAGAATTTACACGTAATAGAGTTAGAAATGATCTTGTACCAGCCTTAGAATCATTTAATCCAAATATAAAAGGTTCTCTTGTAAAATTATCAAGAATATTGAGAAATGATGTTGATTTCCTTGAAGATCAAGTAAAAGATATTTGGTCATCTGTGGCCCAATATAAAAACTCAAAACTTCTATTAAAAAAGAAGACCTTTTGTAATTTACATTCGTCCTTGAAAAATTTAGTGGTACGTAGAGCAATAAATTTAATTAAAGGAAATCTAGATAGCATACAGTTTCTTCATATAGAACAAATGGTACGTCTAATTGAAGGAAGAGCAGGTAAATATATGGAATTACCTGGAGATATAGTTTTATCAGTGAGCTACGAAGAAGCGATAATTAGTAAAAAAATAATTGATCTTTGTCCTTTCCCCATTATAGATAAGGCGTTTAACCTTAATATTCCAGGTTGTACTAAGGTAAATAATTTGCACGTTAATGGATCTATAATAAGAGGGAGAGATATCCTAACACAGAGTGATTATACAGCTTATTTTGATCTGAACTCCATTGATTGTTCCTCACTTGTGGTTCGTACGAGAAGAACTGGGGATGTCTTTCAACCAATTGGATTTGCAAGTTCAAAAAAATTAAAAGATTTTATGATAGACACTAAAATACCTAGTACATGGCGGAGCCGAATACCTATAGTAGAATCAGATGGGAAAATATTATGGGTAGTAGGATATCGTAAATCAGATTGGGCAAAGATACAGGAAAACACAGAAAAGATTTTGGCTCTAAGTTTTAGCTTTAATGAATAACTGACTTTTTATTTATAGTACTCGTTCTAATCTCGGATTGTCAGTAATACCTGGTAATCTTCCTCTTTTTGCTATTGGTTTTCCTTCTATTTGGTGAATATCAGCAGTAAAGTCATTTGGGGCAGCTCGAGTTATAAAACTACCTACACCAAATCCATCTATCTCTGCATCGGAGTTAATGAATTCTCTGATTCGATCTGGTGTAATACCACCACTAACAAATATTTGAACATGCTGACCATCTGCCAAATTCAATTTTGCTCTCACTTCTTTCACAAGGTCTGGTGTTACACCACCTCTTTCTCTTGGTGTATCAAGTCTAACTCCCTCCAGTTTGTTTCGCATAACCTTAGCTACATTGATACTCTCTTCTACTTCGTCCTTAAATGTATCAACTAAGGCTATTCTTGGCACTTCCTTAGGAATGTGCTTATCAAATGCTTGAACCGCTTTAATGGTATCACCCAAAATTAGAATTAGGGCATGCGGCATTGTGCCTGAAGGTGTAATACCTGCTAGTCGGGCTCCAAGTACGGTTGAACATGACTGACATCCACCTATAATTGAAGCGTAATCCATATTACCGGCTATATTAGGGTGGATATGGCGAGCTCCAAAAGATATTATTGGGATTCCATTGGCTGCATCAACACACTCCCTTGCCGCAGTAGCCCAACCGGTACCTGATGATAGCATCCCACATATAGCAGTTTCATATAGGCAAATGGAATTGTAAGGAGCCTTTATCCTAAGGGCTACCTCTTTTGCTTCAACATAGTCACCTTCCTGAAGAGCCCATACCTCACGGTCAGATTCTGGGAGTACCTTAACTAATAAAGCTATTGCTTCTTTGATTCCACATAAAACTCCATTCCTTTGATGAAAGAACTCTATTGCTACATTTGGATTAACACCCTCACTACGCAATATGGACATGGTCCTGTGGAAATAAATATCGGAGCTATCACCTACCAATACACTAGGCTTAGGTTCAAATGGGGTTGATTGATTAGTTTGGTTTATGATTGGTTTGTCCATAATTATCTTTTAGTTGAATTAGTTAGCGTTACTCCAAGTATTTTCTCCATGTGAGTTAAGGCATAGGCGTGGGCTTCCTGATCGAAGGTCGCTACACAATCTACAGGTACTACCACTTCATAATCTAGGTAGCGAAAGTCCGATGCAGAGTGCATAACACATATATCAGTACATACTCCAGAGAGAATTATTTTTCCAGGGTTTAATTTTTCAAGTTTTTGCTTCAAATCTGTTTCAAAAAGAGCACTATAACGGCGCTTTAAAATTATGCTTTCTGGGGAGGAATAGTCTACCAGTTCAGATATTATATTTGTCTCCTCTGATCCTTTTACGCAATGAACCGGAAACATTTTGAATTCTAAATCATTTGGTTCATGATTATCACATATGAAGAAGACTTTATCCCCGTTCTTTAAATGTTCTTCAATTAAATTCTGAACATTCGGGATAATTTCCCTTGCTTGATCCCCACAATAAAGGTTATGGCCTGGTTTTAAGAACCCATTTAACATATCTATGACAAGAAGAGCATCACCCATTATTTCTAATCCATATACCTCATATTTGATTTACATAGTCAAGGTCCAATTTTATCTTTAGTAAGTGGAAACTTCAAGGTTAATGCTTTTGCTTTAGTATTCTTGATACTTGACGTAATCCTCCAAACCAGAGCCGAAATAAACCTTTTAAATCACCTGATGCAGTTTTTATTACATTAACTCTACTATCAGGATCGTCTACCCAATTAACGGGTATTTCTTTAATTTTAAATCCATTCTTCTCACCAATAATAAGCATCTCAGAATCAAAAAACCATCCCTTGTCTTTGATCTGGGGTAACAAAACTTGCGCAGTTTTTCTGCTAATAGCTTTGAATCCACCCTGAGCATCTGAAAATTT
>CAYTFF010000118.1:1766-3982 GCA_964437045.1 uncultured Dehalococcoidia bacterium | reverse complement strand
ACAGATACTCATACAAAAGAAATTGCTGATTCAGTAAATGTTAAAGGTAAAAAAAATACTATTGGAGGTATAGCAAAAGGTTCAGGGATGATTCATCCAAATATGGCTACAATGCTATCATTTATTTCAACTGACGCAGTTTTAGAAAAAACGTTTATAAATCATTCTCTGCGTGAGGCTGTGAATTCTTCTTTTAATATGATAGATGTTGATGGTGACCAAAGTACAAATGACTCAGTGATACTATTAGCCAATGGAGTGGCTGCCAATGACATGATTGAATCTGGTACTCCGGCAGCAAAAACATTTCAGGCTGCTCTTAACTATGTTTGTATTGGGCTTGCCAAGGAATTAGCAAGAGATGGGGAAGGTTCAACTAAGTTGATAGAGGCTACGGTAGAAGGAGCTAGAACTATTGATGAGGCACGTTTAGTTGCTAGATCAGTGGTAACATCAGTCTTGGTGAAGGCAGCCATTCATGGGAATGATCCCAATTGGGGACGCATAATGATGGCGCTAGGAAACTCTGGAGTGGAGATAGATGAGTCTAAAATAGCTCTTTATATCAGTGATATTTGTATAGTGGAAGAAGGAAGGCCTATCCCATATTTTGCTGATGCAGTAGTTGCCGCAATGGCCAGTAACGACGTCTCCTTGAAAATACAACTTAACTTGGGGAAGAGTACAGCTACTGCGTGGGGGTCAGAGATGACTGAGGAGTACGTTACATTTAATTCGGCTTATACTACATAACAGCTGATGAACAGCCCAATGGAATCACCTATAGAATTTCCATATCAAGAATTCCCTGGTAGCCCTTCGGGTAAAGGAATTTTGCGTCCTGCTACTGAAGAAGATATTGAAGCCATTACGAAAATTCAGAATCAAGGCATACAGGACAGAATTGCTGGTGTTGAAACGGAGGTCCACTCGGTTCAAGAGCAGTTAGATTGGTATAGGGATCATGGTAATCAAGAGCCAATAATCGTTATTGAGTATGATAGGAAAGTCATAGGCTGGGCCTCTTTGAGTAATTTCTCTCATAGGAGGTCTTATGCTGGTGTTAAAGAGCTGTCAATATATTTGGAACGTGGCTGGAGAGGTAAAGGAATAGGAAGCAAACTTCTTGGACACCTTTTAAAAATTGCTCCAACGTTAGAAATATATAAAGTTGTCTTAAATACCTTACCATTTAATAGAGAAGCAATTGGATTGTTCCGTAAGTTTGGGTTTAGAACTGTTGGTGTATGGAGAGCTCAAGGAAAACTAGATAATCGATGGGTAGATATGTTATTAATGGAGAAACATTTGAACCTTTCAAACTTAAATAATTTCGAACGGATCAATCAGATGGAATCAGGAATAAATGAGGAAATGCATAGCAATATAAATTCAGAAATCGTTGTGGTGAAGATAGGTGGTAGTACCTTAGGTAGCCATGATACAACATTAGATAATTTGGTGGCACTGCAGCATAGAGGTGTAATTCCTATAGTTGTTCATGGCGGTGGTAAAGTTGTAACAAATTGGATGGCCAAGCAGGGAGTGATGCCTCGGTTTGTCCGTGGGTTACGAGTAACAGATGCTCCTAGTTTAGATATTGCGATAGCTGTTCTTACTGGGCTAGTGAATAAACAATTAGTTGCAGCCATAGGAGGTCTGGGGGGGAAGGCGGCGGGGATTAGTGGCGTAGATGACAAACTTTTAGAGGCCTATATATCAGATCCTAAATTGGGGTTAGTAGGCAAAATTAAAACAGTTAACCCAGATCCTATAAGGAGAATCATTAATTCTGGGGCTATCCCGGTTATTGCACCTATTGCTATACGCATTTTGGATACTGGGTTAACTGAAGATGTTCCAAATATGCTTAATATAAATGCGGATACTGCCGCTGGTGAGATAGCATCTGCAGTAAAGGCTAGTCAACTCATATTTCTTACTGATGTACCTGGAATCTTTGATTCTTCCAAACGACTGATTAAAAAATTAACTAGACACCAAGCACAATCTCTGTTAGAGTCTGGTGTCGTCTCTGGAGGAATGACTCCTAAGCTAGAGGCTTGCTTGAAGGGTTTAGAGAATGGCAAAGTTTCAAGGGTGGTTGATGGGCGTAAACCTGGAGCTTTACTTGACTCTTTAGAAGGTGAAGAAATTGGCACCATTATTGTGTAAAAGGACTAAAGGCAGACAAGAAAAAAATTAAAAAATTTTTG
>CAYTFF010000118.1:1030-1756 GCA_964437045.1 uncultured Dehalococcoidia bacterium | reverse complement strand
GCACCGGGGGATTTTCAGTTTAACCCTCCAGATTTAAGTCGTATAGGAAAATTCGCAATTGGTATATTTCTGATTGTTATATTTTTTGTCGGGCTTAATTTTTTTAGAGGTATTTACACTGATTGGCTTTGGTTTGATAACCTTGGATATAAGGGAGTCTTTTTAAAGATATTAACCACAAAGCTTTGGCTATTCTCCCTGGGCGCAATCTTTTTCGCTTTTATTTCTTCTGTTAATTTAGTTTTAGCACATCGTTTTTCCAAAGGCACTGTATCTTTATCACTTCCTCCAAGTAGTATAGAGTCCATTAGGAAATTAATTGTGTGGGCTTTGGGGCTAGTTATAGCAGTTCTGAGCGTAGT
This sequence comes from uncultured Dehalococcoidia bacterium, assembly GCA_964437045.1. Classification (GTDB taxonomy): domain Bacteria; phylum Chloroflexota; class Dehalococcoidia; order Lucifugimonadales; family CAYTFF01; genus CAYTFF01. The sequence continues at coordinate 1,394 of CAYTFF010000118.1, read as the reverse complement.
ATTTGGCTTTATTGCTATGGGAAGATGGGAGTCATTTCTTAGGTTCTTTAATTCAGTACCATTTGATATAAATGACCCCCAGTTCAATAAAGATGTAGCATTTTACGTTTTTGATTTGCCTATTTTCCATTTTATTCAAGGATGGCTTCTAGGTGCAGTCATTGTAACCCTTGTAGCTGTGGTGGGTTTATACTTCATTAATTTTAGTTTGCGGGGTATGAAATTTAGTTTTAGTACCCCAGTTAAGGCCCATATTTCAATATTAGGTACCATTCTTATGTTCCTAATAGCCTGGTCGCATTGGTTAGATAGATGGGAGATCCTTTATTCAAATGCCGGTTCTATTTTAGGAGCAGGTAATGCT
>CAYTFF010000118.1:0-1020 GCA_964437045.1 uncultured Dehalococcoidia bacterium | reverse complement strand
ATGCTGATGTTAATGCGCGTCTCCCAGTTCTTATACTGCTTACTGCTGTTGCGGTTATAAGTGGAATATTGATGCTAGTTAGTGCCTATTTAAAAAATATTAAAATTCTTTTGGGAGCTTTTGGTGTTTGGGTTGCCTTGGCTATATTAGGGGGTGGTGTTGTCCCATCTATGGTTCAGAGATTTTCTGTTAACCCAAATGAATTTGTTAGAGAGCAAGAATATATCCAAAGAAATATAGATTTTACACGTGAAGGATTTGCCTTAAATCGTATAGAAGAGGGAACATTTCCTGCTGAATTATCTATTGATGCCAAAACAATTTCGGAAAACCGACCTACAGTGGATAATATTAGGGTTTGGGATCATAGACCTCTGATGGATAGCTACAATCAAATTCAATTTATACGTTTGTATTATGATTTTTTGGATGTGGATGTAGATCGATATTTGATTGATGGTGAATATAAGCAAGTAATGCTAAGTGCGCGAGAATTATCTCAGGAAAAATTACCGGAGGAAGCTCAAAGATGGGTTAATCAGAAACTGCAATATACGCATGGTTTTGGAGTTGCTATGAGCCCGGTTACTGAGTTCTCTGAAGAAGGTAGGCCAGATTTTTATATACAAGATATACCTCCTAGCAATGAGTATTTTAATATAGATAACCCTAGAATATACTATGGTGAAAATACTAAAGATTTCGTTGTAGTTAATAGTAATACGAAAGAATTTGATTATCCAACCGAAGGTGAGAGCGGTGTTTATAAGAATTATGAAGGTAAGGGAGGAGTTAATCTTAACTCGATAGTAACTAGGGCTGCGTATGCATGGCAATTTACTGATGTTAACTTATTTATAAGTGGTGAAATAACTGACGGTAGTCGTATACAATATCGTCGTGAAATTACAGATCGTATAAAAACTATTGCTCCTTTCCTTTTGTTAGATGCTGATCCATATTTAGTAGTTTCAGATAGTGGCCTTTATTGGATACAAGATGCGTATACCCATACGGATC
>CAYTFF010000117.1:0-3999 GCA_964437045.1 uncultured Dehalococcoidia bacterium | reverse complement strand
AAAGCTGAAATTGTGGCGATACTACGATATTTTATCTCTAGCCCTGACCTATCCCAAGTACCACCAAAAGCCCACTCAGCAACCAGTCTATGAAGCCCTGGCATAACATCATAAGAACTAGGTGCTTGAATGGGAGTATCTCTAGTGCTACCTCTAAAATGATTCAGTATAGCGATTCCTTTTTCATACAACTCATTTGATCCAGCCAATTTGCCCTCCTTAATCAATCTATCCTTGATGAAAAACTGGTAATACTTCCTCTAGAAATGCTTGGATTGCAGACCAATCAAAAGGTGACCTAAGGGCAATATTGAGCCCATCTGCACCAGCCTCTTCATATTGCCTTATTCTCTCAACAGCATTCTTTGGGGTACCAAAGAGCATACCTTTTGCAACTTCAGATGCTTTGTCTCCCCATTTTTCGTGAAAAAGTCTCTTTTTATTGTTTGCTTTCGTTTCATCTGTCCCTAAATAAAACCCTACATTTACGGTTCGTGTTATCTCAGCTGGATTGCGTCCATGAAATTCACACCACCTTTCTAGTATCTTGAGTTTTTTATTATAATCATCAGGAGAAATATACGTAGCATTCCAGCCATCTGCATAACGTGCAGCTAGCCTTAGAGTACGTTTTTCACCTGTACCTCCTATCCAAATTCTAGGAGGATTTTGGATAGGTTTAGGATTACAGACTGCATTTTCAACCGAGAAATGCTTCCCATGGAAAGTAGTACTATCTTTGGTAAGCATTGATTTAATAATCTTAACTGACTCCTCTAGCATATCTAACCTAATCCCAGTAGGAGGAAATGGGATTCCATACGCTAGATGCTCTAGCTCAAACCAGCCAGCACCAAGACCTAATTCAAGCCTTCCACCACTAATATGATCTATTGTCACAGCTATTTTCGCAAGAATAGCAGGATTCCGATATGTCGTTGAAAAAACCAAGCACCCTACACGAACTTTTGATGTAGATGATGCCAGAGCCGCTAGCATAGATACAGCTTCAAAACAATCCCCATTGCCTTCTAAACTAGGATTATCATAAAAATGATCCCACAAAGAAATCCAATATACTCCGGCATTCTCAGCCATGGCCCAAAGTCGCTTCAAATCATCATATGTACAGTCTTGTTGACCAGCATGTATGCCAATTTTTAGTGCCACTGAAATTCACCTTTAAAATTCGGGGATTTAAACTGAAGGATACTGCTATTGATCAACTAAAAGCAAATTGTTCAATTCATTTGAGATTACGTATGCTTGGCGCCTTCAACAACGCAAGTAATCCAATCCCTCCTAAGATTATCCCATTAATTGCTAAGGCAAATGGCGCACCTAAAAGATTTCCAAGTGCCCCAAGCTCTATATGACCTATAGGTGCCAAGCCAATGCTTAAAGTAAGGGCTCCCATAGCTCTCCCTCTCTCTTCATTAGAAACTGATTTCTGCATGAGAGTCTGCTGAAGAACTCCTGTTATCCCTCCAGCGAAATTTGTTAATGCTAATAAAGAAAATGCAATTATAAAAGTTTGAGAATAAGAAAAGCTTATTAGCCCGAGCCCAAATAAACCTATAGCTATCAGTAACAGATATCCTTTGTTATTAAAGTTACCTAAACTAGCGATAAACAGGGTTCCAATTATTCCTCCACCTGCCCTAACAGCAATTAAGAATCCAAATCCATCTGCACCAGTATCCAATACATCTCTAGCAAAAACTGGGAGCAAAACTTGATGCGAAAACCCAAACACTTCAGTGAAAGCAGTAAGAAGCATTAATAATCCTAGTGTTTTATTACTTTTTATTGAACGAATAGATCCTTTTAAATTCTCAATAACAGATTCACGATATTTTGGCGCTGCTTTCCCTACTTCTCGTACCAAATATAGAATAATTGCTGAAACCACATATCCAACAGTCATAACTACGAAGGTTATACCAATTCCTCTTGTTGCTATTAGTAGCCCTCCAATTAATCCCCCTAATACTCCTCCAAGTCTTTGACTAAATGATATTAACGCTAATCCATTGAGCGCCAGATTGGGGCCTACTAAATCATACACATAGCTGGAGCGTGTGGTTAAATTAGCGGCTCTACCTGCACCACTTAGAAAACTAAGCGCCATTAGATGCCAAACTTCAACAATATTCAATAAAACGAGCAAAGTAATAATCAACCCAATCAAAGCAGATCCAACGTTAATGAACCTAAGAAATATATGGCGATCTACTCTGTCAACCACAGCACCTATTGGAATACCAATAAAAAAGAAGGGAGCTAGGCGTGCTGCAGAAGCCAATCCAACCATAAAAGAAGAATTTGTAAGTTCAAGTACCAACCATGCAATAGCAACCATTTCTATCCACATAGCCAGAGACCCAAAAACAAGTGAAATCCAAACTAAACGGAAATCCGATGAATTGAAAGCTGCTGCAACAATAGTATACCTAGATAAGTGTTTCTTGATATCTTTGTCTGGTTTACTGTTTAGAGGTGGCACGGTGAGGTATTATATCATGACAATAACAAATAGACATACATAAACCTTGTATATTTGGATAATATGGAGGGATAAAATGAAGAAAGGTGTAATTTTCCCACAACTAGAAATTGGAACAGATCCACAGATTATTAAAGAATACGCACAAACTGCAGAACAGTTGGGTTATGACCATATATTAGTATACGACCATGTCTTAGGGGCAGATCCAAGGAGTCATCCAGGATGGAATGGAATATATACCCACAAAGACATGTTTCATGAGGTATTCGTCCTATTGGGATATTTGGCGGCAGTTACCACTCAGATAGAATTAGCTATGGGAGTCTTGGTATCACCACAGAGACAAACTGCTCTTATCGCAAAACAGGCTGCAGAAGTTGATATTCTATCCAAAGGCAGATTTAGATTAGGTATAGGAGTTGGATGGAATAAAATAGAGTTTGAAGGCCTTGGAGAAAATTTCCATAATAGAGGTAAAAGAATCGAGGAACAGGTACACATTTTAAGGGCACTTTGGTCTAAAAAGATAGTAAACTTTGAAGGAAATTGGCATCATATCAAAGGGTCTGGAATAAACCCGTTACCTGTACAAGATAAAATACCAATATGGATGGGAGGAAGAAGTAACATTGTTCTACGGCGTATAGCTAAACTTGCAGATGGCTGGTTTCCTCAATATCCGCCTAATAAAATAATGCAAGAAAAGCTCCATGATTTTTGGCGCTATGTTAATGAAGCTGGTAGAAAACGCTCAGAGCTTGGTATCGAGGCCAGGATAAATATTGGCAACAAAGGAGAAAAAACCTGGTTACATGAAGTGGCCAATTGGGAAAAACTAGGCGCCACCCATCTAACCTTAAATACTATGAACTCTCATCTCGCTTTACCAGAAGATCATTTAAAGGCAATAAAGAAATTCAAAGATGAAATAGGATAATATTACAAATCATACTTTCTATACTGTCTTTGTTTAATAATAGAGTGTTGAATAAATAAACAAATAGTCCTGTTTAGAGCCATAATAAAACTTACTTTTAATTACGGAAATGCGGCATGATTGTGTCAGATATCTCTTTTATCATCCCCATTTTATCAATTATTGTATAGAGTGTCATTGAAACAGTTCTTATGCCCGTCTCAGAAATTTTTGAAACTTGATCGCAAATATCCTCAGTAGTTCCCGTGAGCATTAGAGAATCAATTATTCTTTGAGTAACTTTCTTACCATGAGGGGCATCAGTACGTTCATGTTCATAGTTATCGTATGCATCACTAACAACCTTAAAATCATCAATGATTCCTGGAGACATTTTCTCCATACGGTTCTGCAAATCATTTAATGGCTTGGACTGACGAGTAAATAGTGAGCGATACATCCCTGTAGCGTTGGTTGCACAATAGGAAGCTACCTCACGCCTAGCCTGTTCTTTAGAGTCAGCAACGTAACACATAGTACGAGCCCAAACATCAATTTAGAAGGATCTCTACCA
>CAYTFF010000116.1:0-4130 GCA_964437045.1 uncultured Dehalococcoidia bacterium | reverse complement strand
TGTGGGAAAGTTAAAAATTTAGTTTAATTATCATAAGGAAAAACATGATAGATCTCTCAAATTATTCAGAGTTAATAGTAAAACAGGAAGTGGAGCATTTTGAAGCTTTCACTGGGTTAGAGACAAAAAATCGTTATAGTGTGTCTACGCCAGATGGTCATCCCTTCTTATACGCCTATGAGGAGTCTGGCTTATTGAGCCGGATGCTCCTTAGAAAAAATAGGCCATTGTCAATTCATGTAATAGACAATGATATATATATATTGTTTTTCTGGGTTTTTTCCCACCTACACATTCGAGATGGATTTGGTCGAGAAATTGGATCCCTGAAACGTCGATTTGGAATATTAAACAGGCGGTTTGAAGTTGAAGACTCTACAGGGAAACTGATAGCTGAAATAACCGGCCCAAGGCTTCGACCAAATACATTTATGATATATAAGAATGGAGAAGAGATTGGACGCGTAACGAAGAAGTGGAGTGGCATAGGGAAAGAGGTATTTACTGATGCTGATACCTTTCAAGTTCAGATTGATACCAGCAAAGGTGACAAAGATTTCACTATGCTGATACTGGTAACTGCCATAGCAATAGATCTTGATTTCTTTGAAGGAAAGAAAAAAATCTTATTTTTTTAAGGCTAATCCTAATATTTGCTTCAATTCAATCACAGTTTCACACTGCCAATTAGGAAATCTGGAATTTATTCTTTCTCGTCTTTCCTCTCTAATAATTTGTTCTGATTGACCTGCCATTTCCCTATTGATCTGTTCTTCTATAGCATTTCTCTCTTTGTTAGCAGTTTCTGGGCGCTCCACCCAGTGGCAAAGATAATCTAAAGAATTGGTATAAAATACTACCACAGGTATAGAACGATGTTTTCCATCTTTTAAAAATCGATCCATGAGGTCTAAATTTGTGTCTCTTGGGAATATTTTTAATTCCATACCTGAAACTTCACTAATTCGAGCTACCAATGGCATGCCTCGGTAAACATCTGGACACCAATCTTCCCCTATAACTAATATTCTAGACGCTCCTTTTTGAAATGCTGCCTTAAAGAAGTGTATGTCATCTTCAGTTAAAGCCTCTTTAGCTGTGTTATAATTTTGAATAAATCTGTCTCTATTAACATTAACATTAGACAAATACTCTATATATTTTAAACCACTATCAAATCTGGCTAATTGAATTGAGTTATTTTTTTCTTCCAAGGGTTCGCACCTCTCTAGAGTTTATTTTTTATATTTAGATAAATTTATCCTATATAGCACCCAATTTCTCCTTCTAAACCTTCTTCTACTCGCCCGTCTGGATAAACAACAATGGGAACTATATCGCCATAATTTCTGGCTTCGTTCATTATTTCTTGGCTTAAATCAGCTCTACGTTCTTCGAACTTAATTCCCGCAGCATTCCATTTGTTTATGAGTTTTACGCATGCATCGCATCCTCGAATCGTATAAACAATGGGTATTGTTGTCATGCTTCCTCCTTCGTTTGGTATGCTAACAATGCAACAATACTACAAGATTTATTTAACTTTTGTAATCTTGTAATTAATAAAAGACAAAGGAATCTACAGAGAGTATAATAATCGTAGTAAATTTATAAACTTAAATTACCGTCCGGCAAAATAGATGAGAGAGAGAATCTAATATGTCTGATAAAAGGAAAGTGGTATTAGCTTATAGTGGAGGTCTAGACACCTCTGTAGCTATACCATGGATATCTGAAAAATATGGGTATGAAGTTATTGCTCTTACGATAAATCTAGGCGGGCAAGAGAAACTATCAGATGTTAAATCTAGGGCTATCAAAGCTGGTGCTATTGGAGCTTATGTTGTAGATGCAAGAGAAACATTTGTTAAGGATTTTGTTTTCCCTGCATTGCAAGCTGGGGCGATTTATGAAGGGGAATATCCTTTGGCCACCGCATTAGGAAGGCCCCTTATTGCGCGTAATTTGGTAGAAGTGGCTAAAAAAGAGGGTGCTGATGCAGTAGCTCATGGTTGCACTGGTAAAGGGAATGATCAGGTTCGGTTTGATGTATCTGTAGCAGCTCTGGCTCCTGATTTTAAAATTATTGCACCAGCTCGAGAATGGGGTATGAGTAGGGAGCAGGAACTTGACTATGCTAATAAAAAAGGTTTAGGGCTAAAATTCAAGAAGGCCAGTCTGTATTCAATAGATGAGAATCTTTGGGGACGATCCATTGAGGCTGGGGTATTGGAAGATACTTGGAAAGAACCTCCGGAAGAGGCTTTTGCATGGACTAAGCAAGTTTCTGAGACCCCTGATAATCCAACATATATTGAGATCGAATTTCAACAGGGAATTCCTGTTTCTATAAATGGAACTCTAATGAATGGGCTTGAACTGATTGATTATCTGCACCATTTGGCTGGTGAAAATGGTGTTGGGCGTATAGACCATGTAGAAAATCGACTTATTGGTATTAAGTCAAGGGAAGTTTACGAATCTCCTGCAGCAGTAGTTCTGCATATTGCTCATCGAGCCTTAGAGACACTTACTTTAGGCAAAGATCAGGCTAGAATGAAAGAAGTGATTGCCTTGGAATATGCGGATGTGGTCTATAATGGTTTATGGTATACAGCCCATAAGCAAAATCTAGATGCTTATGTCAGTAGTACACAGGAGTATGTAACTGGTAAAGTTAGACTAAAACTGTATAAAGGTAATTGCATAGTTGTAGGACGTAAGTCAAATTATTCAATTTATTCCTATGATTTGGCTACTTATGATTCAGCTGATCAATTTGATCATGAGGCTGCAGAAGGTTTCATAAAAATTTATGGGTTACCAGTTCGTACTCAATCTCGTGTACATAAGCAAAGGTTAAAGTAAGGAATTATTATACCTAGAAAATCCTTTAAGAATTGAAATAAGTTTAATTCATTTAGAGCTTATTTTTAATTGACATCTCTTTGTTATTATGATTGTATAGGCGCACTTCAAAGAAGCTAAACTATGACTACAACATTTAAGAAACAGTTTAGAAAAACTTCTCAGGGGGCTATCAGAATTCCAGGTAAAGGTACTCATAATTCTGGAGTTGAAGCTAAAGCTGCAAGATGGATCCCTACAACTTGCTCCATGTGTTATAACCATTGTTCCGTACAGGTTCTGGTCCGTGATGGAGTTGCCACTGCAATTGAAGGACTCCCTGGAGCTCCACCTAATCATGGGAAAATGTGTGCAAAGGGAAAGTCTGGATTAGTAGGTCTTTATAGTCCCAATAGAGTCAGCACTCCTCTTAAACGTACTAATCCTAAAAAGGGTGTGGATGTTGATCCAATGTGGGAGGAGATTAGTTGGGAACAAGCTATGGAGACAATTACAGCTAAATTTGTTGATTCGATAAAACGCAATCCTGAAGGTGTCTCAGTTAATACATTTGATTGGCCTGGGGCCACTAGTTTTTCAGCGGCATTTCTTGCCTCATTTGGTGGGACACAGGGAGGTACTATTCCAACAAGCTCTAATATGTTTTGTGGAAGGGCAGTACATCCAGTTGCCTTTATGCTAAGTGGCTCATCTGACCAACAGCCTGATTTTGATTATTGTAAATACCTTTTGGTTATCGGTGGGGGTTATGGTACGGGAACAGGAACTCATGCTATGCATATGGCAAAAGGTCTTGCTAATGCAAGAGTTAATAATGGTCTTAAAATGATAGTGGTGGATCCATGCCGGAACGCTTCTGGTGCCAGGGCTGACGAATGGGTGCCAATAATCCCAGGGACAGATACAGCTTTTTGTTTAGCAATAGTGAATACTCTAATAAATGACTTAGATATTTATGATGAAGAATTTCTTAGTAGATATACTAATGCTCCCTATATGATTATGCCTGATGGACACTATGCTAGAGATGAAGGAACAGGGGAACCGCTGGTTTTGAGCAAATCATCAGGCAAACTAATTGCACATAATAAATGCAAATTAAATGATGCTCTTCTTGAAGGTCAAACTGAATTCAAAAAACAAAAAGTCACTACGGCTTTTTCACTATTTAGAGAACATTTAAAGTTATATACTTGTGAATTTGCAAGTGGAATTACATCCATACCAGCTTCAACGATTAGACGGATTGCAAAGGAATTTGG
>CAYTFF010000115.1:0-4133 GCA_964437045.1 uncultured Dehalococcoidia bacterium | reverse complement strand
TCTTACATCTATCCAGTCCAGATCCATGAGCGCCTTAATCATATCATACCCTTTTCTCTCTCGTCGAACCTGATTTTGTGAGAAAGAACCCACGCAGCCTAAGACTAGTTTTGGCTTGAATAGTGCTAAATCCACCCCCAAAGGAATAGTGGATGTTTTGTTTATATTGAGTTCCTGCATTTCTAGCCGGTACTTCTCAGACATACATACACAGTGGTCTACAGTGCTTGCTATATCAAAAAAAGTTTGCTTAGATCGCGGTTCATAATGAGTAAAGAAGGCAACATCAAGCCCAGATGTTGAGTCATTAAACGCATGCCAGTTAACATAGTAGTTTATATCTGCCTCATCGGTCTCATCATAGCAGTACACGTATTCAAGTCTGTCTACAAGTTCTTTAATAATCCTGTCCAAAATCCAGATATTTTCGGACTGGCTATTTAGGTAATCCCGAAACTTGAACTGCCTGGCTTTAGGATAGAGTCGGAAAGCTTGCTTAAGTACCTGCATAGCAAAGGGGTTCCGATTAAGTACACTCTCCCCTCTTGCCTTCAGTGATTGATGGTATAAATGGGCCCCTTTCATATCAGGTGTTAGCCCTATCCAACCTATATAAGCGGGGATAATTCTAACTTTCATACCATTACAACAATTAACTAAATTAATTTAGCTATTTGGAATACCTTTCCTTCTGTTTTAATAGCTGGAGCAACAACCATTTCGGCTTGCTGTAATGCTCTTACATCCGGTGCTCCAACCATACCCATACAAATACTCAGAGCGTTTACGAGGTTCATTGTCCCATTGGTTACTGAGGATGGACCAAATAATATTTCTTTCAGAGTCCCCTTTAGTCCAACATTAATCCTAGTTCCCCTAGGCAAAGCTGGATGAGGGCTAGCCATACCCCAATTGAAACCTTGCCCTGGAGCTTCCATAGCCTGAGCCATTGGAGTTCCAATCATAACACCATCAGCTCCACTAACAATAGCCTTACATAAATCACCACCGGTCCGAATTCCCCCATCAGTTATAACAGATACATACCTCCCAGTACGCTTATAATATTCCTCCCTTGCTGCAGAACAGTCTAAGGTTGCAGTAACTTGAGGAATTCCAACACCAACTACTTCTCTAGTAGTACAGGCAGCTCCTGGGCCTACCCCAACCAATATAGCATCAATGCCGGTTTGCATAAGCTCTAGGGCAACATCATAAGTCACACAATTCCCTACTATTACAGGCACTTTAACGATCTCAAGGAGTTCAGAAAAAATTAAACCTTTATAGCTTTTTGAAGCATGCCTTGCTGTTGTTACAGTAGACTGAACAACTAAAATATCTGCACCTGCCTCTAAAGCAATCGGTGATAGTCTCTTTGTGTTTTGAGGAGTTACTGAAACAGCACATTTAGAGCCTGAAGCTTTAATTTCTTCAACTCTTTTACCAATTAATTCATCTTTCATAGGAGCAGAATAGACTTTTTGCAGTACAGACGTAACCTCTGTGGGATCAGCTTTTATTATAGAATCTAGTGCTTCAGATGGATCTTCATATCTAGATTGCACACCTTCAATATTCATTACCGCTAATCCACCAAGTTTATCCATGCAGGTTGCAAAACTGGGAGAAACAACAGCATCCATCGCCGACGCCATTATGGGTATATCAAAAGATAAACCACCAATTTTCATTTCTGTGCTGGTTTGTTCAGGATTAATAGTAATAGAGCCTGGAACAATTGCTACTTCATCAAATCCATATGCTCGGCGTATTTCTTTGAATTTCGGAGTCTCCACTATATTTTCACCTTCTCCAAATTAATGGCGGTAATATAACAAAAGGCTGGGTGAAAATCAATCATAAAGTGTATAAATTGATTAACTCAAAATCTGAGAGATTCAATCCTTCATTGTAAATCCCTGTGAATTTACAATGATAATAGTTATATCCTTTTTTCGCATCTCTATTAGTATGATGTATAATCTCTAAATCAACATGTAATACTAGGCCCGAATCATACTTAAAATAGATATAACTACAATCTAATTTGGCTAGATATAAAGGGACATATTATTGAACACCCCTTCTTACAAACAAATTCATGCATGTAATTGCTCAATCAATAGGTATCCAAAGTAATTTAAATAGTAAGTATTAAAATGTATCAATATAAATAATTATCTAAAAAATGATTAAATCTTGGTATTTGGTCAAAGGAGTTAAGATATGATAATAGGAATACCAAAAGAAATAAAACAAGACGAATTTCGGATCAGTCTTCCTCCTGACAAAGTTGATCTCTTAAAGGAAAATGGCCATAAGGTATTGATTGAAGCAGGTGCTGGACTAGGTGCTGGGATTAAAGACGAGATCTATTCAAGAGCAGGCGCAACGATAGTTAATGATAGGCTGGAAATATTCGCAGAAGCAAATATGATCATCAAGGTAAAAGAGCCTCAAGAAGAAGAATTAGACTTGTTTCAAAAAGGCCAGATCCTTTTCACATACTTACACTTAGCTGCAGAGAAAGAAATAGCATTATCCTTATTAAAAAAGGGCGTAACATCTATAGGATATGAAACTGTACAACTCGAAGATAAAAGCCTACCACTCCTTTTTCCTATGAGTGAAATAGCAGGTAGATTAGCACCTCAAATTGCTGCCCAACTTTTAATGAAAAAATCAAAGGGCCCTGGAAAACTAATAGGTGGGATCCCTGGAGTTAGGCCATGTAACGTAGTTATATTAGGAGGCGGAACTGTAGGAAGTAACGCTGCTCTGATAGCAACAAGCCTTGGAGCAAAGGTTACTGTTTTAGATATAGATATAAGTAGACTAAGATATTTAAGTTATCATTCTGAATATCTCGAGACTCATATGGCTACACCATTTAACATTCTAACCAACGTTGAAAAAGCTGATGTAGTCATTGGCGCAGTACTAGTTGCAGGTGATACTGCCCCCAAAGTAGTCACAAAAAAAATGGTTGATCAAATGCAAGCAGATAGTATTATAATTGACGTCGCCATAGATCAAGGGGGCTGTATTGAAACCATAAAGCCAACAAGCCACAGTAATCCTACATTTCGTATAGGAGACGTTATACACTATGCTGTTCCAAATATACCAGGAACCGTTCCATATACTGCTAGCATATCCCTTTCAAATTCTACTTATCTATATGCATTAAAACTTGCTAATTTAGGATTTGTGGAAGCTATTAAAAACGATTCATCTCTCGCCAAAGGAGTTAATACTTTTGATGGACAGATTACTCATCCAGCAGTTGCACAAGCTTTAGGAATTGAATATGTACCATTAGAAAAACTCACTTAATTCTTAATTTTCTAATGAGACTTCAGCAATCAATAAATACAATCATACTTTGAGTTGGAGCTATAATTGTCATCTATATACTTATCTTTTATAATACCGGCCTTTAATGAGGAAAGGAGGATCTATTCAACTCTTGAAGCAACCATAGAATACTTATCCAAACAATCTTTTTCATGGGAAATTCTAGTTATGGATGACGGGAGTACTGATAAAACGGCTTCTTTAGTAAGAACATTTAGCTCCTCTGATAAACGTGTAAAACTAATAAATTTACCCCATAAGGGAAAAGGGGTTGCAGTTCAACAGGGCATGCTCCAGGCAATGGGGGCATATCGTTTTTTTGCAGATGCAGATCTATCCATGCCAATAGATCAATTTGATAGGTTCTACCCTAGATTAATTGGAGATTTTGATATTGCTATAGCCTCTCGCGAGATTTCAGGAGCGAGACGCCTTAAGGAACCCAAACTTAGATACATTATGGGAAGAGCATTTAATCTAATAACAAGGTTATTCGCACTCAAAGGCATACCAGATACTCAATGTGGTTTCAAATTATTTAAAGGAGAGATAGCAGATAGATTATTCTCCGTTCAGAGAACCCAAGGATTTAGCTTTGACATTGAAATATTGTTCTTAGCTCAAAAAAGTGGCCTAAATATCAAAGAAATCCCCATAGACTGGTACTATAACGGTGAGAGTAAAGTTCAACGATTTAGAGATGCTTTTCTTATGATGAAAGACATTTTAATAATTAGATTTAATTATTTTCTTGGAAAATATAAATAACTAAC
>CAYTFF010000114.1:3856-4149 GCA_964437045.1 uncultured Dehalococcoidia bacterium | reverse complement strand
CACGTATCCTATGTGTTAAAACAGCCACTTGCACTTCGGTTGAACCAGTGTCTTTCTCATGTAATTTGTATTCGTCGATGACGGTGTCTTTCTGTGCTTTGTCCACCCCTGGTCTCCTGCTTATTCTTTCCTGATTTCCTATTTATTAATTATTAGTAACATTATATCATAATTAGGCAGAATTTGGCAATAAATCTATAAAGGTTGACCGCAGTATAAGCTCATATTAAAATCTGTTAGTGGTAACTAAAGGAGCGTAGCTCAGTTTGGTAGAGCATCGGTCTCCAAAACCC
>CAYTFF010000114.1:1428-3827 GCA_964437045.1 uncultured Dehalococcoidia bacterium | reverse complement strand
TCCTCCCGCTCCTGCCATTTTTAGGCACGAAATGGCTTGTTTGTCCTTAGTCCTCATACTGTTTTGCTAATAATTTGCTAATTAACATTTGTTATTTACTCACAAAGAAATAGTATACTTTGCTTATCATTATATAATTGAGTAACTAAATATAATTGAGTAACTAAATAATTTATCTTTATCTAATTAGGAATTAAATATAGGAGAATAGTGTGATCATTGAACCAAAAACATTTGAAGGATTTAATAGAATTTTAACCGGAGTAGTTGTTCCTAGACCCATAGCTTTCGTTTCAACTATATCTGATACTGGGAGGGTGAATATTGCTCCGTACTCTTTTTTTGCTGCATCATCTGACAATCCCCCGTTGTTGATTTTCTCATCGGCCAAATATAATTCCGAAGGGAAACTTAAGGATAGCTTAGCGAATATAGAACACAATGAAGAATTTGTAGTTAATGTTGTTGTAGAAAACATTGTAGAGTCAATGAATATGGCAGCAGCAGAATATCCTCAAAATGTCAGTGAATTTGATATCGTCGGTTTAACCGCAATTGAATCACACTTGATAAAGCCCCCACGCCTTAAAGAAAGTCCTGTAAATATAGAATGTAAGCTGGACCGTATTATTACTTTAGGAGATGATTCTGATCCTCATGGCTTAGTGATTGGCGAAATTCTCTTATTACATGTTGATGACATGATGATCTCTTCAGAAGGTATAAACCATCAAAATCTTAAGCCAGTCGGTCTTTTGGGGGGTAATTCCTATTGTAAAACTTTAGATGCTTTCAAATTACCCAAATTATACTGATCGAAGTGCAGAATTAAAACAGGCTCTAGTATAATGGCAAACAATTCTGTCGCAGTCTCTATGATATTAGTATACCCCCGATGGCATATCGGTCGGGCTTTATAGTCATAGAGGTCGGGAATATTAAAGACGCGGTCTGTTGCTTTTACGGATGTTACGTTGGGTATTTTGAGCCCATCTCTTCCTAGGAAATTTTTGGCCTATAAATTTTTCTATAACTTTCCATTGTTTCATGTCATCCGGCATTAGAAAAGTGACAGATTGTCCACGCTGACCCATCCGCCCGGTGCGTCCAGTGCGATGTGTGAATAACTGGGGCGAGTCTGGTATATCAAAGTTAATAACTTGATCTATTCCTTTGATATCAAGTCCGCGAGCGGCAACATTGGTAGCTACTAAAACAGGCAATTTGCCAGAACGGAATTTGCCCATCACTCGTTCTCGGGCATTTTGACTAAGATTACCTTGAATTGCTTCGGCTTGCTATCCACCTCTAGCAAGCTGTTCTGCAAGTTTTTTCACTCCATGTTTTGTGCGTCCAAATATCAGTGTTGAACCAGATTGCTGTGATAGCAGTGTCTTCAAGGCATTGAGTTTATCAAACTTGTTGATTTCATAGATTATATGTTCAATATCGGGGGATGTGTTAATGTTAGCATCTACTGCGATTGTCTTTGGGTTGTTTAGATATTTTTTAGCTGTCTTTGCAACCCAATTAGGCAAAGTTGCAGAAAACAGTACTGTTTGTCTATCATTGGGTGTAGCAGATATGATTTGCTCAACATCTTGAGCCATTCCCATATCAAACATTTCATCAGCTTCGTCAATAACTAGGATCTTAAGTCTATTTGGGACAAGATTTCCTTGCCTAATGTGGTCTAGCATTCGTCCAGGTGTTCCGATAATGACTTGTGGGCCTCTATTAAGTAATTTCTTTTCCGGTAGCAACGAATGCCCTCCGTATACAAGAGCTACATTCAATGAACGTCTGTTTGCTAATGGCTTCAGAACGTTTGCTATTTGTATGGCGAGTTCTCGTGTAGGAGCCAGAATGATTGCCTGAACTACTCTGACAGTTGGATCAGATTTTTCGATTATTGGGATGGTAAAAGCTAATGTTTTCCCAGAACCTGTCCTAGCTTGCCCTATAACATCATGTCCTGTCTGTAACAGTGGTATGGTTGCTTCTTGAATTGGTGTTGGGGCACTTATGCCCATCTTGGCAATAGACTTTCTTGTGGTGGGCATAAGGTTGATTGATTCGAAAACATTAGTGTATGTTTCGTCCTCTTTCAGGAATCTTTTTGATATCAGACTAGATTTTTTGCGAGATGTGAAACAGCTCGAACAATATAAATCTTTTCCTTCAATTGGGGCGAACGAGACAATAGCTGTTCCTCCACAAGAGGTGCACATTGATTTGTAAGTGTATTTAAGTGACTGGTTGTTTTGTAAAGGTTTTAGTGTTGTGTTTTTTAGAGTTTGCATAAGCGCGTATTCTCCTAGTGTTTTAATTCGCGGAACTAGAGGGTCAGCGCGATGCAGTTAATGGGGATGGTGGAAAGTAGCGGATTAATGCCAATC
>CAYTFF010000114.1:0-1366 GCA_964437045.1 uncultured Dehalococcoidia bacterium | reverse complement strand
AGCTATTTTGCAAGATATACACAGCTGAAATACCATCATAAAGGTGATAACATTTACATGGAACGACGCCTAGATGATATGCAATGATGATCTTCAAAATGATAGTTGCGGGTTCAAGTTCTACCATTCTTACCATTTTTCAGGTATTAAGATGGCAGGGCTGCTTAAAGTGTGTAGGTGATAAAATAATACTGATATATTCGATTTAAGAAGTCCAAAGTGGGAGTGTCACTACTGCCACAAAGATTAATACCCCTATTCCAAAGATAAGAAAAAACCATTTCATACCTCATAGGATATATATTGATTAAACTTTTGGCAAAAATTAATTGTATTGCTATGATGGAAAACAAATTCAAGTCTGTCGAGATGATTCTCGGTGGTATAGAATATGACAAAAATTTATATAGCTATTCAGAGAAAAGATAATGTATTCAAAATTAAAAACTAAACTCCAAAAAAATGAAATAATCATCCTTGATGGCGGTATTGGGACGGAACTTGAGCGTAGAGGTGTTCCTATGAATATTGCAGTTTGGAGTGGCGCTGCAGTTAAGACACACCCCGATACAGTTCGTCAAGTTCACGAAGATTACATTGCTTCCGGAGCCGACATTATTACAGCTAACACCTTCTCTTCTAATCGTCATTCTCTTTTGCACAATGGTATGGAGGATCTAGTTCAGGAGGTCAACACTCGTAGTGTTTCCCTAGCGCAGGAAGCTCGCGATAATGCAAAAATTAACAGGGATGTTTTTATTGCAGGGGCAATTTCTACGAATAGCCCATACCATAATCCTACAATACCTCAAAAGGCTGGATCAGATTACTTGGAACAGGCCAGTATACTGGCTGAATCCGGGGTTGATTTGATAATGATGGAAATGATGAAGGACTTGGAACAGTCAACCTTGGCGATTAAAGCAGCGTTGTCTACTGGACTCCCAACATGGGTGGGATTTACTTGTCAGCAAAATACTGATACTTCAGAAATTTTTCTTCGACACCACCCAGACATTTTATTTGTTCAAGCCTTAGAGCTTCTGGTCTCAAAGAATGATTTTGAAGATACTGTTATTTCAGTTATGCACACAAATGTGGACGATACAGAGCCTGCACTACATATTTTAAAAGAAAATTGGAACGGACCGATGGGTGCCTACCCAAATTCGGGTTGGTTTAAGAGACCAAACTGGCAGTTTGAAGACATCATATCTACCCAGAATTTGGCCATTCAAGCTAAGAAATGGGTACATATGGGGGTTCAAGTAATTGGCGGGTGTTGTGGATTGGGACCTTCACACATTCGAACCCTCAAGGAAATGTTACCCACTCATATTTCACTAGGAGGCAATTAATGGAAGTT
>CAYTFF010000113.1:0-4234 GCA_964437045.1 uncultured Dehalococcoidia bacterium | reverse complement strand
TTGAAATTCCTATCGGACGCTCCGAGCCCTACATGGCTTAAGCTGTAAACGAAACTTAGCCCCCAAGCCCTGGGCAGCAGTCTTCTAGATGAGCCAGATAGAATCAGCAAACTGGCCTGTGGGATGGACATGTGTCTATCCCACAGGCCAAACTAATACGACAACCGCATTAGTCACGTGCCACCCGAATGACAGGTGGTATTATCTGATCCGTCTAAATTTCTGAACTCTTTGACCATCCAGAACTTCGCATACATACAGGTCACCATTGGAGTCCGTCCAAATACCATGTGGCCCCCAAAACAACCCTGGCTCGTGGCTGCGCTCACCACCCCACCGATTCAGCACGTTCCCTTGCAAGTCTAGAATACTCACCCTAGCCCCCAACTCCGCCACATACATAATGTCATCCTGATCTATATATATCTTGCACGGCTGCAGGAAACCTGGCCAAGTTTCAATATGCTCGCCATCAATGGTGAAAACCTGAAGCCGATTATTTTCCCTATCAGCCACGTAAAGACGCCCTTTATGCTGCCAAACACTATGAACGTTTCTGAATTGCCTTGGTCCGTCACCAGGATCCCCCCAAGACTCTATAAGATCGCCTTCCATAGAGAATCTGTGGACCCTAGCATTACGATAACCATCAGATATAAATATCTCGCCCTGAGAAGACAGGGTGGCATCTGTCGGATGGTGGAAAGGAGGACCCGCGTACAAGACTGTGCGATTCTCATCTGTATAGCCGGTGTCGGAATGCTGTCCTCGGTTACCCATCGTGAACAAAAGTTGTCTGTCAGGGCTAAATTTCATAGCGACCTGAGGTACCCGGTCTACAAGATATAGACTATCATCTGGCCCAATACATATCCCATGAGCATCAGTGAACAGATCTTCCCCCCAAGAATCAAGAAATTTTCCATCCCTATCAAAAATCATCAGTGGATGTTCGGTTCTTGTAAAGACGTACACTTGATCCTTGGAATCTACTGCTACACCTCCTACCTGCCCCCAACGCCATCCTTCTGGCAACTGCCCCCAGCCTTCCACGAGCTCATACTTCAGGTCTCCGGATCTGCTTGCTACCATTGTTCGCCTCCATCTTCTAACCTTGCCACATTCTACCATTTGACATACCAATTAGAGAGCCCGAGTGTCATGCGCTTAAAATAGATCAATAGTAAGTGATATGCCTGCACATTAGCGAGCGAAGCTTAAATCACATTTGAGCCAATACGTTGTCAAAGCATTCAATTTACATAAAATTTCATTAGTTCAACAAATAACTAATAATGATCAAATAGTCATAGTGGCCTTATTTATCTTTGAACCACTTCTAAAAATGCACGGATTCAATCACACATGCAGGATTCACAGACGAATCATAACTTTACAGCACGTGCATATGCCTGAGACACTCCTTCTTACCAATATCAACGGTATAATATACAATGTAAATAAAGCCAAATCGCCCCTCAAGGTGAAACCATGCCAGAAGAAACACCTAATATGCCTCGAGTGCTAGTAATAACACCTCATCCAGACGATGCCGAAGGAGGAGCAGGGGCAACTATAGCTAAATGGGCAGGCCAAGGAAGCTGGATAGGACTGATAGTTTGTACCAACGGAGATAAAGGTACCAGTGACCCTGACATGAAACCAGAACACATGGCTGAGATCAGGGAAGCAGAACAGTTAGCTGCCGCAACAATACTCGGGATAAAACATGTCAGTTTTCTGAGGTTTCCTGATCAAGGTCTAGAAGATAACGATGTGTTTCGCGAAAAACTAGTTCGTGAAATACGAACGCACAAGCCTGAAATAGTGATAACCATCGATCCAAGTCGCCCGTATATAATCCACCGTGATCACCGTTTGACTGGCAGAGTCGCTCTAGACGCTATATATCCATACTCACGAGACCACATGGCTTACCCCCAACATGCCGCTGAAGGCCTACGGCCACACAAAGTAAAGGAAGTATATCTCTGGGGGACTGAGCACCCTGATACTTTCATAGATGTTAGCGAAACCTTCGATAGAAAAATGGATGCACTGTACGCCCATAAAAGCCAGATGGGTGATCCTGCCGATCAATCAAGAAGAAACCGCTCTAGAGTACGCTACGAAGCGGCAGGTAAAAACATAGGGGCATCACTAGCCGAATCCTTCAAGAAAGTTGAACTGGCCAGATAGGAGGTCGATATGCAGGATAGACCACTACGCATTGGTGTAATAGGAGTCGGGTTCGGCACAGTAGTCCAGATACCGGGATTTCAATCAGAGGGCGTAGAGGTAGCCGCTGTATGCGCCCGGAGAGAGGACAGGGCAAGGGAGGCTGCTGAACGATTCCAAATCCCCCACATCTTCACAGATTATGAAGAGATGGTTAAAGCAGATTTCTTGGATGCCGTAAGTATAGTCAGCCCTGTACCTCTCCACTACCCTATGACTATAGCAGCACTAAATGCTGGCAAGCATGTTTTATGCGAAAAACCTTTCACTCTTAACCAAAGTGAAGCAAGAGAACTATGGCAAAAATCCACATCACTGAACCTCACTACAATGATCACGCATGAGTTCCGTTTCGCTTCAGGACGTATGCGCGTAAAAGAACTTATAGACGAAGGATACTTGGGATCCCTCCATATGGCCAAGGTATCACTGGTAAACGGCCCTCGTACCAGCCTTCGTCCACGACCATATACTGTGAGGGACGACCTGAATCAGGGTGGAGGTTTCCTATGGGGTCTCGGATCTCATTACATAGATTGCCTTAGACACTGGTTCGGTGAGATCACCTCTGTACAAGGGTACGCTACCACACACTTTGGGGAACGCATAATCGCAGACACAGATGAAAAAATAATGTCTACAGCTGATGATACATTCAACTTCACACTCCAATTCGCTAAAGGAGGTTGGGCAACCATGACAGGAACCACCGCTGCACCTTTTGGCCCAGGTGGACAAGTTGAAATCTACGGTAGCAACGGTGCAATTATCACGCCTCACCATGGCGCTGGAGTAAACCCGCCTCCTCACGGAACAGTACTTGGGGCTCAAATAGGAGACGAAGAACTCAGTAAGATTGAAATCCCTGACCGCCTCCAACCGTTTGCGGATGACAGAGACGACCGATTAATGCCATTCAGGCTCCTAGTTCGAGAATTCCTCAGCGGTATACAAAACGGCACATCTCCGGCCCCAAATTTCTACGACGGGTTTAGGTGCCAACAAGTACTAGACGCAGTAAGGGAATCTTCTATGAAAGGACTAAGAGTTGATATAGACATCGAAGCCTAATTTGGATTCTATGCCTTACAATCAGAATTTTCATGTGCATTCCCGCTAAATGCCAAAATCTGGTATACATAAATATGAGAATATGAGCGAAAAGGAGACTTTGAATCTCTAGCACTCACTTCAATATAACCCTTTCTTAGTTCTGGAGGGACCAAACATCATGGAAATAGCTCCTGGAGTACATCGAATCGAGGGGATAACTGGCAGTAACGCAGTGTTACTAGCTGATGAACAGATGGCTGTAGTTGATACCGGGCTATCAGATAATGGCGAGGCTATCGTTTCCTATATCAAAAGCATCGGCAGAAGCCCGAGTGATTTGCAATGGATACTGGTCACACATTTCCATTTTGACCACTCTGGAAGCGCAGCTGAACTCCACGAACTCACTGGAGCAAAGATAGTTGCACATAAAAGCGAGACTGAGACCGGGCCTGACGGCAATCTCCTGCTTATAAAGGGAGATGAGGGTGAATCCCCACCTTTTTGGTACCGAATGTTGCAAAGACGGGGCAGACAGGTCACGGTGGAGAGACGATACCATGATACGCCGATCCATGAGGTAGTAGATAACGGTGACGTTATACCCTGCTTTGGCGGTCTCAGGATAATACACACCCCTGGCCATACTCCAGGAAGTATTTGCCCCATACTAGAAGGCCCCCAAGTACTGTTCATGGGCGACTCGGTCCTAAACAATATTGACAGACTGAGTCGCCCACTAATGTGGGATCGTTCCAAAAGAAGGGAACTGGACGCATCTCTCCGCAGTTTAAGGGAACTAGAAGCAGAGGTGGCTTGTTTTGGTCACGGACCACCTTTAATTGAACATGCTATGGAAAAGGTTCGCGGGCTTACTGATAGGCCTTATGATTTGCCGCCCTGGCGCATTGCACTTAAAAACTGCGGAACTCTTCAACGTTGG
>CAYTFF010000112.1:3855-4285 GCA_964437045.1 uncultured Dehalococcoidia bacterium | reverse complement strand
TATGTATGATTTAAATTTGGATCAAATAACTGCTAAAGGAATCAAAATATTTCCTCAAACACTTAATGAGGCTCTTGATAATTTGGAGAAAGACGACGTGATCCTAGAGGCGCTTGGATCTATAGGGGATACGTTCCTCGATATCAAGCGACAGGAATGGAAAGATTACCATAGAGATGTTTCTCAATGGGAAATAGACCGGTACCTTACATTACATTAATTCATGAAATAGGATAACCAGCCAATTTTAATTAAAGATATACAAAACCAAACAATATATTTAATAACAAATTTCAGTAATTTATTGGAAAATTCGTATTAATGTCATTTCAAATTTGTTGCCCTAACTGTGGTGATCGCAGTGTAACTGACTTCCGTTTCGGTGGAGAGGTTCTAACACGTCCTAATAAGAATTCTTCCGAGCAAGAAT
>CAYTFF010000112.1:950-3845 GCA_964437045.1 uncultured Dehalococcoidia bacterium | reverse complement strand
TCATTCCGGTACTCACGAAGAATGGTGGTACCATAAATTTGGATGCCGAAAATGGTTTAAGGCCATCAGAAATACTGAATCTAACGTCGTAGAATCAACTTATTGGCCAAATACACAATAATGTCCAGAGGTTTATATGACATCAGATAATCCCATAACTAACCACTCAACTTCGCTAGTAATTAAGCCTAGTAAGACTTTTCAATTTCATCTTGGGAATAATCTTGTAAAAGCAAATGAAGGTGACACCATTGCCTCTGCAATGTTCAGATCTGGGATAAGAATTTTCAGTCGAAGTTTTAAATACCATAGACCTAGAGGCTTAATGTGTGTCAATGGACGATGCCCGAATTGTCTTATGACAGTTGATGGAGTTCTAAATGTAAGGGCTTGTACAACCATCGCAAAACCAGATATGCAAGTAGATTACCAAAATGCCTGGCCTTCAGTTAACTGGGATGCCATTGGTATCCTCGATAAAATGGATAAACTGATGCCAGTTGGTTTTTACTATAAGGGTTTTTATAAACCAAAATTTGTCTGGCACATAGTAGAGCCTATCATTAGACGGGTTGCAGGACTGGGTAAATTGGATATCAATAGAGAATTCCCTCATTATGAACAATACCATGTTCATACTGATATTACTGTAATTGGTGCCGGACCTGCAGGTATTGCTGCGACTGTTGAAGCAGCAAAAACAGGAGTGGATGTGACTTTGATAGAAGACCAAGCTTATTTAGGAGGCCATTTACGGGCAAATTCAGCCTTACGTAATGATATCACTGGATATGAAGACAAGAAAGCATATGAAATTGCACTAGAAATGGCAGATGGTTTAGATAAATATCCTAATGTGAATATTATGAAGAAAGCCACTGCTTTTGGACTTTATCATGATAATCTTCTAGGAATAACCCAGAACAACCATGTAATAAAATTAAGAAGTAAAAAAGTGATAGCCGCTACTGGTTCCACTGAAGTTCCATTTGTATTTGAAGGAAATGACCTCCCAGGCGTTATGTTAAGTAGAGGGATTTTAAGACTAATCAACCTTTATGGGGTAAAACCTGGAAATAAGGCATTGGTAATGACTAACAATTCAAACGGTTTTGAGGTTGCAAAAGAAATGGTAAATGCCGGAATACAAGTCGTAGCTATTTCAGATTCACGCCCTTCTAATAACGAACCAGCAGCAACTTTAGAGTATTTAGATTCAATGGGTATACCAATCCTTCAGTCACATCAAATTACCAAAGCTACTGGAGGCAAAAAGGTAAAACAAGTTATATTGACTGACAAGAATACAAGTCAAACTGTTAAATTTGATTGTGACATAGTATGCCTTTCAGCTGGATTTGACCCATTTGCATCACTTTTATCTCAAACCGACACAAAATTCTCCTATGATGAAGCTTTTGGGGAATCTATTCCCACACAACTCCCAATTGATATTTATGCAGCAGGAGAAGTTACAGGATTCCATAATGAAAACATATCAGTACTTCAAGGGAAGATTGCGGGCCTTGAAGCATCAGCAAGTTTTTTGGTTTCAAAAAAGAAAGACCTTATACAAAACGAGATATCAAGACTACAAAAAGAATTAAGCAAACTAGAATTATCATACAAAAACTCTATTAATATCAGCACTGAATTGATTTCTACGAAGTCCTCAAAAAAGAAGTTTGTTTGTTTTTGTGAAGATGTAACAGAGAAAGATTTGAATGTTGCCATCCAAGAAGGATTTGACAATATGCAAACTTTAAAGCGTTACAGTACCCTTTCTATGGGTCCATGTCAGGGTAAAACATGTTTGAAGAATGGAGTTGGTATTTGCGCTGCTGCGACAAATAGATCTATTAATCAAACTGGATCAACTACATCTAGACCTCCTGTATTCCCAATATCAATGGGGGCCCTTGCCGGTCCTGGGCACATTCCGATTAAATTAACTCCATTAGACCAAACCCATAAAGACTTGGGTGCTCAAATGATGGATGTTGGTCCTTGGAAAAGACCCTTTTCATATGAAGATCCTCAAGATGAATGTTTAGCAGTGCGAAATAATGTTGGAATTATAGATGTTAGTACACTAGGAAAACTTGATGTTAGAGGGAGTGATGCACCTGCCCTACTAGACTTTGTATATACGCATAATTTCTCAAATTTAAAGGTTGGGAGAATTAGGTATGGCATACTTTGTTCTGATAATGGAATGATAATCGACGATGGCACAGTAACCCGATTAGCGGATGATAGATATTTTATAACAACCACTACAGGAAATATTGATCTTATGGAAGAATGGCTTAAGTGGTGGTCTGTTGGGACATTCAAGGACATTTATATATCTAATGTAACGGCGGCTTATGCTGCTATAAATGTTGCAGGACCTAAGGCAAGGGAAACCTTAATGAAATTAACTGATATTGATTTGTCACCTGATGGTTTTAAATATATGCGTACTGCTGAGGGTACTGTTGCCGGAGTACCGGCAATGTTACTCCGAATAGGGTTTGTAGGTGAAGCCGGCTGGGAAGTACATTTTCCTTCTGAATATGCTAAATACATGTGGGATACGGTACTGGATGCAGGCAAAGAATTTGGAATTAAACCTTTTGGTGTAGAAGCCCAAAGAATTTTACGACTTGAAAAAAGGCACATTATCATGGGACAGGATACCGATATAGTTTCCAATCCCTTAGAAGCTGATCTTGCTTGGGCTGTGAGATTTGATAAGGAAGTAGATTTTATTGGTAAGCATGCGTTAACTAAAATTAAAGAGAATGGTTTAAAAGATAAATTGGTTGGATTTGTTATGGAATCATCTCAAATTCCTGAAGATGGGGTACCAGTATTAAAGGATGGTAATCCTATAGGAAGAGTTACAAGCTC
>CAYTFF010000112.1:0-940 GCA_964437045.1 uncultured Dehalococcoidia bacterium | reverse complement strand
GCTGGCTTGGCTTGGCTCTTCGAGCCGTCGGAGAAGGCTTTGGATTTGCCTGTGTTCCTATTCAATAAGCGTCTGAAGTATCATCAATATATGTACAAATTAATGATAAACCTGTTGCTGCTACGGTTACAGATTTAGCTATGTATGATCCAGAGGGAAAGAGATTAAGGAGTTGAACTTAGTATGACCACTTGGACTCCAAAACGACATACAGCAATGCATTATCAGCATTTACAACATGGTGCAACTTTATTCAATGAGGATGATTGGGAATTGGTCGCCTATTATAGCTCAGTTGAATCAGAGAAAAACGTCCGAAATAAAGGCGTTGGGATTTCCGATATTAGTCATATTGGAAAATTATATTTACAAGGTAACAATTTGGCTGAAGATATTAGTAGGATTATTGGATTACAGGCCCCTGATAACCATAAAATGCTAAGGTCTACCATAAAATTGAATAAAGAAACAAATATCGCTGTGAATTTTTGTAAGTTGGGGGAGGATGAGGCTTTTATAACCTGTGATGGCCATCAGCTTAATCATATTGCTTCGTTCATCACTAAAGAGAGTGGTGGTACTATTGATGTCGTGGATATGAGTTCGAATTTTGCTGGGATTCGTATTATTGGCCCATTGAGTTCAACTCTTCTATCTAAACTTACTGATTTGGACATAAGAGAGTCTAAATTTCCTAACTATTCATGCGCTCAAGTAATGTCATCTGAAATTTATAGTATTATGATTCATAACAATATAGGAAATATTTCTAGCTTTGAAATTTATGTTACCAGAGATTTTGGAGTATATACCTGGGATGCGATTTTGGACGCAGGTGAAGAATTGAATATAGCACATTTAGGAATAGAGTCTCTTCGGCATTTTTTTGATGGAGCATAACAATTGTTAGGTATATTTAACAAAAATAAAATGTGGCGTA
>CAYTFF010000111.1:0-4304 GCA_964437045.1 uncultured Dehalococcoidia bacterium | reverse complement strand
GAAGAACAGTTGGAGGCCATCGCTGAAATTTGTGGACTTCGATAATTGTGTACAATTATTCCTGAAACCCAATCTTTATAGCATGGGAAATTAGATCTAGGCCAGTTTTTATAGACCCGTTTCTCCAGGAAATGTCTTTTGGGCAAAAAGCTTCCAATGCAACTGCCTTTGCCATCTTGTATGATTTACCAAATTGTTCGGCATGGAAATAGGCTCGATTTTCCGCTCTTAATGCCCCCAATACCTTTATTGGTTTGTATGTACCGAATTCTGCCGTTAGGCAACAGTATCCCTGCTCTGGTATTCGATTTCCAAGGTATTTCGCCATGGTCCCTATAGCGGGGTAAGCTGTTTGTCCATCCTGTATTTCAACAGTGTCTTTTCCAAATATTTCTGCAACGTATCTAGCTTGTTTCGTCCATTTCTTGTCTGCTAGCAACAACTTGTAATGTCCATAATCGCCTAGGCCGGTGTGTAAGTCGACATGTAATACGTTTTCAGAGTTGGCAACCAACTCTGGTATCTGATTCTGTAATAGCTTAGTTTCAGATTCTATGCTACTCCCGCCAAAAAAAAGGCCTTTTTCATGAGTGTACTGGCCTACTGGGAGAGTGTTTTGAAATTCTTCTAACCCTAGTTGGATTATTTTTCTCAAAGCATACTTAGATGGGCGCTGAGATGGGGCAATACTTCGTCTTATAGACATTCCTCTTGAAATAATTAACATCAAAGCCTTCATGATATAAGGTTCAAATCTTGCCGGAGGTGATTCTGGGTTCAGGAAGAAATTTATCTCATTATAGATACGAGTGCTTTCTTCATATCCCGTGTGAGTATTTAGTGTATTAAAATTCTCAATAAAATTGCGATTTAGATCCACATTGTTTGGATTTACACGCCTAAACCACGCAAATCCAAATGGGTTGATTGCATGTATTAGTATGAGTTTACAATCCTTTTGGATCTGTATATTGGATCCATTTGAATCCAGATATGCAGTTTGGAGGGCCGATCCCAAGAAACCCTCTATGCCGTGCATTCCGGAAGATATGATGACTGTGTGTTTAGCATCACGGGAGCCCAGTGTGGCTATGTCAACAATGAGGTCCTCATTATTCGGACCCACAATAGCATTATCATAGATTTTATGTGACTGAATCTCAAAACCAGCGCGGGATGCCAGGGTTGTGAAACGGATTCTGGCTTCAAGGTAATTGTTTGGGAAATAGTCAGAGTAAGGCATGTGAGTCACCTCTAGGGGTAGAATCGATTCTAGGGATTATTTGGGTGTTCCGTCAACATGGCATCATTCTCTTAACTTGTAGGTACTAGTTTTTACTTAATGAATATGCAGGGTTTATAATGGGGTAGTGGCTATTGGGTTACCTCTAGATCACCAAAACGTTATAGGAAGTAAAAAGGAGGCCGCTAGAATGCCAAGACAAAATATACTGAGGCAGAGATTAAATGACGGAGAGCCGACTCTGAGCACACATATTCATAGTGTGTGGCCTGCAGAAGTGGAGGCATTGGGGCACACTGGGATATATGACTACGTAGAATTTGTAGCTGAATACGGCGCCTCCGATCTACATGACTTAGATAATCTTTGCAGAGCTGCTGAGCTTTACAACATGGGAAGTATGATCAAAATAGACCAGAGTCTTATGCCATTTTTGGCTCAACGTGGTATTGGTTCTGGTTTTAGTAGTGTTCTCTTTACGGACGTAAGAAATATACAAGAGGTAAGAGATTGTATCAGGGCTGCTCGACCAGACCATCCAGATTACGGAGGGACTTATGGGGTAGCAACTAGGCGCAATTCATACATGGGCTATGGGGGTACTCCGCAATATGTTCAGTCGATTGCTGATACGGTTTTGGCTTTCATGATAGAAAAGAAAGGTGCTGTTGATAATCTGGAGGAGATACTGGAGGAACCAGGGGTCGAGATGGTTCAGTGGGGTGGTTCCGATTACTCAGTTAACATCGGACACCCGGGGGAGGCTAATCATCCTGATGTAGTGGCCGCAAAGAAGAGAACATTTGAAACCGCTATTAGAATGGGAGTGCCACCCAGGGCTGAAGTAAACTCATCTGATCAGGTTAAAGAATATCTGGATATGGGGGTCAGACATTTTTCCATAGGCACGGACATTTCTATTCTTTTCAACTTCTGGAAGAGGGAGGGGGAGCAAATCATAAAGGCATTACAAGGATCCTAGAGATCATAGCTGACTAATATTTGCGTATAGGCCACAAGGTATGTTTCTGATTTCTATGGTTTCTTTTGTCCCATAGGAGGATATGGATTTGACTAGTGAGGCCCTGATAAGATTCAGAATGGAGGTACGCTCTTGGTTGAACGCCAACATTCCAGGAGATTTAGCAATCCCACGCCCTGATCAGGACATGGGTCCGGAAATAGAAGAGTGGGTTCTAGGCTTCCGTCGCAAACTTGGTAGGCAAGGTTGGCTTGCCCCCAACTGGCCGACGTATTTTGGTGGGGGCAACCTATCTCCACAGGCAGGATCCATAATAATGGAAGAACTTACTAGATTTAGCCTGCCCCCTCTGGGTCTTAATACAACTTTTCTGGTTCCCCTGAGAGTCTGGGGCACAGAACAACAAAAGGCCAAATGGCTGTTGCCGACGTTAAGAGGGGAAATTACTGTACACCAGATTCAAAGCGAACCCTCTACTGGTACCGACTTAGCTTACCAATCTACCATAGCAATTAGGGACGGTGATGATTACGTAGTAAACGGCGAGAAAGGCTTTATTGCCAGCCCAATGACAGCAGACTACCTGTTCATATTGGTTACCACAAATCCCGAAGGCGTTAGATATGAGAACCTTAGTATGATTATATTGAATGCTAGGGATCCAGGGGTTAGTGTACGCTCTAGAAAAATGCTTACAGGTAGATCTCAGAGAAGCTTTATTATTAAGGACGTTAGGGTTCCCTTAGAATATGTGATTTGAGGTGAGGGTGGGGGATGGAAAGTGGCTCAGACTTTACTGGATGTTGAGCGAGGTGGCATGGGGGCAAGTTTGGAACAGCAAAAAATGATAGAGGAGAGTGAGCGGGAGTATTGGGGCTAGCTGTTAATGCTGATCCTTGTCCCTTCAAGCTTGTCTGTTCCCATTTACCATTTGTTAATTTATAGGACATAGATTGGAGTGTCTGCGTATGGCACAAATGCCAGTTAGACTTGGGATAGTAGGCGCTGGAGGATTCACTCGCCGGTTCCATATACCGAACTTTCTTCAGATTCCGGGAGTTCAAGTGGTCGCGGTGTGCAATCGCTCCGTTGACTCTGGTAAAGCGGTAGCAGATGAATTCGGGTTTGACACGGTTCTTACAGATTGGAGAGAACTAGTAAATCTCCCGAATATAGATGCAGTTATCATAGGTACTTGGCCTTATATGCATGCTGAAGTGGCAGTGGAAGCGCTGAAAGCGGGTAAACATGTGTTTACTGAGGCTCATATGGCTGGAGATCTGGAAGGTGCCCGTGATATGTATATCACTGCTCAAGATAATCCGCATCTTAAGACAATGTTGTCTAATTTGCGTGTACCAGGCGACAGGTTAATGCGTACGCTATTGAAAGATGGTTACGTAGGTAAACTGCGGCAAGTGGTGGATTATAGATATAACGATCAGTATATAGATGCTTCAGACGAGTTGCATTGGCGCCAAGATGGAAAATTCTCCGGGATTAATTTTCAATATCTTGGTGTGAGTGCGGAGATAAATAGGAGATGGTTCGGGGATCACAAAGGAGTATTTACCCAATCTAAGACATTTTACACAAAATCGTCTGGGGAAAATTCATATACAAAATTACCTGATACAATGAACATTTTGTCGGAATTCGAGGACGGGACTCCAATCGTTTATCTCCATAGTGGCGTAACAAGATTTTCGGGAAATCCAAGATTAGAGATATATGGAGACGAAGGAACTCTAGTATATTACTGGCAAAATCGGAAAAACTCGGTGTCTGGTATATTTGGTGCTAATACCGGCGATAAGGACTTAGCACAAATTCCTATTCCTCCTGGACTAGAGAGTGATTGGTCAATGAATAGGGATTTCATATCAATGATACGCTACGACAATGCGCCATCACCGGATTTGGCGACGTTTTATGATGGACTCAAGTACACCGAATTTACAACGGCTTGCTTCAAGTCGTTGCAAACAGGTGCTTGGGTAGATCTTCCTCTTCTTTGGTAGGGATAATCACGGGCTCAACGGGTGAGCATTTCGCCGAAAATGGTCATAATACTGTTGC
>CAYTFF010000110.1:1229-4334 GCA_964437045.1 uncultured Dehalococcoidia bacterium | reverse complement strand
AAGACATTTTAATAATTAGATTTAATTATTTTCTTGGAAAATATAAATAACTAACATCTAGAATAAGTAATAAAAGATATAAACTAGGATAGCTTAATACTATTTAATTATACAAAATGTTGATATATATAGTGTCATGATAAATATATTTTACTCTTTAACAAACTTACCAAAGGACTCAAAGTGAAATAGAAATGAAGAAAGAGAGTGAGATAATACAACAGAGTAAAGTAATCGCTTGTGTAGGCATTTCTTCAGATAACAAGCAAATAGCCAATCGAGTTTGTAGAATATTACAACATTGGGGTTATAAAATAGTGCCTGTAAATCCCTTATATAATTGCGTCATTAGCGAACAGGTTTATCCCACACTTATATCAGTGCCATTCCCTCTGGATATTGTTCTGATTTACAGACAAAATCAATATGTCCCAAAGCATGTAGATGAAGCCATTACAATTGGTGCACGTACAGTTTGGATGCCACTTCACATAGAGGATAACGAATCGGCTAAAAAAGCAAAAGCAGCAGGCCTTAATGTGGTAATGGATAAATGTATTGAGTGTACAGCCATCGATTTAGGCTTATTCCCGAAACATCAATTAGTTGACTAAAAAGGTTAAGTGAGTAAATCCGATTTATAATATTTCACTTATACCCACAAAATAAATCAGATACATAGAATGATTTTTGTATATAAATACCTTAAAATATCCATACTTAGGGGTGTTTTATAACAATAAAATATCGTCAAACTACCCAATCAAACATTATAGCTATTGTTATCCCTACTTATAACGAGGCTCCTAATCTTACCCAATTAATTGATGAGCTTTTTGCACTGAAGATTCAGAATCTAAATCTCGTTATAATTGATGATGCATCGCCTGATGGTTCTGCACTTATCGCTAAACGACTAGGGGAAAAATACCTCGGCAAGATTACGGTTATAGAACGCCCTAAAAAACTTGGGCTTGGTACCGCCTACATCATAGGATTTATGGAAGCTCTTAAGTCTGGAGCAAAACGAATCATACAAATGGATGCAGACCTTTCTCATTCTCCCAAACATATCCCTGATTTCCTCCGTATACTGGATAATTATGATGTTGTAGTTGGATCAAGATATATTAAAAAGGGATCCTATGATTCATCTTGGGCTTGGTACAGAAAACTATTAAGCAGACTGGGAAATATTTATATAAAATTTGTAACTGGAGTCAGTGTAAAAGATGCTACGTCTGGATTTAAAGGATTTACCAGTGAAGCTATCCAGTCATTAAATTTAAGTCAATTCAGATGTAATGGATATGGATTTCAGGGAGAAATGGCATATAAATGTCACCAAAAAAAACTCAGTATATTTGAACATCCAATAAAATTTTTTCACCGAGCGTCAGGTAATTCTAAAATGTCACTTTCTATTGTAATAGAAGCATTAATTAAAATGGTACTTATTCGACTAAGATTATAATTCCAAATAGCTTTATTGATGAGTACTGCTATAGATCCTACAATTTATCATATGCCAAATTGACCTCATAATATACCGAATACCTATTGAATTATTACGCTTTTAGGTTTAGACTCCCGTTCTTTAGAAGTACTTTTAATAGCAAACTGAAAATGACATTAAAGCAAACACACCCAACGGAAAGAGTCCTAAACTTAAAGACTAAGGAAGCTATAACACTAGCAAATGAGTCCCGATGGGACGAGGCTGTGTTTGTAAACCGTCTTATAGTAGAATCCTCCCCTTATGATATAGGAGCATATAATAGACTTGGGAAGGCCCTATCTGAAATGGGTCGTTATTCAGAAGCCAGAGATAGCTTCCAAAATGCTTTATCAATTTCCCCATACAATTCAATCGCCAAAAAGAACCTTCTCCGGCTAGCTAATCTTAAGGATGAATCCAAGAAGAAACAAAGGAACATTCTCCGAGAGCCTCAAAAATTATATTCCAATTTTGTGACAGATAGTAGTAAGTCTTTAATTACCAAGCTGTTAAATCTGCCTTCAAGGAAGATTTTGGCTAAAATAGGTGCTGGGGACATAGTTAATTTGGAATTGAAAAATAAGCAAATATTAGTAAAGCATATTGATGGTGAATATTTAGGAGAGCTAGAAACAAAAATATCTCTTAGAATAGCAAGGTTAATGGCAGGTGGGAATCAATACGAAGCTACCCTAACTGGTATAGGAGATAACAGTATTACTGTCATGATTAGAGAGATATTCAAACACCCTTCCCAAGCCGGGATGGTTTCTTTTCCTT
This sequence comes from uncultured Dehalococcoidia bacterium, assembly GCA_964437045.1. Lineage (GTDB taxonomy): Bacteria > Chloroflexota > Dehalococcoidia > Lucifugimonadales > CAYTFF01 > CAYTFF01. Next base: position 2,056 of record CAYTFF010000110.1, on the reverse strand, counting down.
TTAATTTTAGAGAAACATCTAAATCTCAAGATGAAAATGAGCTATCAAAAGATGACTTAGATACAGCACAAGACGAAGATGGGATTGAAATTTATGAGTCGATCATTAGCGATGCAGACCCCCTTGCAGAATGGATTAACGATGATGAGGAATTAAATGATGAAGAAGATGAATCCTCATTAGTTGCCGCTAACGGTTTCCATGAAGAAATGCCAGATGACAAAAACAACGTAAATTTTTCAGATGAAGTTACCGAGTCTTAATATTGTTTCTTTGCCTAATTGAATCATTTTACCTGGATTATTCAATTTTAATTACGAAGTCTTCTGAATAACTTGCTCAATGAAGTTAAAAGATGCCCTTACTTGAACAATCCAAAGCATTCTTTATCTAATATTTACAGTATAAAATCTTCAAAATTTCATGTAGCGACATTTTTTAATATGTGATAGAATTACCACAACATTTAGTGGTAAGGATTAACGCCTACACAATCTGTGCAACTCAGGGGATACTCTATAGCCTAAATGAACTAGGAGTAACTAATGGTCACTAATGCAGAAGCAGGCAACATAAGGCCGGTTAATATAGAAGAAGAAATGCGGAGTTCTTATCTTGACTATGCCATGAGCGTAATAGTTTCAAGAGCTCTTCCGGATGCTAGGGATGGTTTAAAACCAGTTCAAAGGCGTATTCTATATGCAATGCACGAAATGGGAATTACACCTACTGGTTCCTATAGAAAAAGTGCCCGAATTGTCGGGGAAGTTATGGGGAAATATCATCCACATGGAGATAGCGCAGTATACGATGCTTTAGTCAGAATG
>CAYTFF010000110.1:0-1219 GCA_964437045.1 uncultured Dehalococcoidia bacterium | reverse complement strand
CAAGGTAATTTTGGAAGTATCGATAATGACCCACCAGCAGCGATGCGGTATACAGAGGCCCGCTTAGTTTCAATTACCCAAGAACTCCTAGCCAATATAGAACAGCAAACCGTTGATTTCGTTGATAATTTTGATGGTTCATTAAAGGAACCTGTCGTATTACCCTCACGTTTTCCTAATTTGTTAGTTAATGGTGCTTCAGGCATAGCTGTGGGAATGGCAACAAATATACCTCCTCATAATTTATCAGAAGTATGTAGTGCAATAGAGCTTTTGCTAGACAACCCAGATGCCACTGTAGATGAACTTATGGAACTTGTATTAGGCCCTGATTTCCCAACTTCTGCAATAATCATGGGAAAAGATGGTATACGTAGTGCTTATGCAACTGGTCATGGAAGGGTAGTTATTCAGGCTAGAACAGAAGTTAAAGATTTAGGTAAGACAGGTAGACAACAAATTTTAGTTACTGAACTACCTTATCAAGTAAATAAAGCTGGTTTAGTAGAACAGATAGCCAGACTCATACGGGAACGTCGAGTAGATGGCGTAGCTGAAATTAGGGATGAATCTGATAGAGACGGGATAAGAGTAGTCTTAGATTTGCGCCGAGATGCCCAACCCGACAAAATAGTAGCTAATTTGTATGAACATACATCAATGCAAACAGCTTTCCCTATTAATATGTTGGCACTCGTAGATGGGACACCTAGGGTAGTTACCCTTAAACAAGCACTTACCTACTACATAGGCTTTCGTAGACAAGTAGTTGAACGTAGATCCCAATTTGAGTTAAGAAAGGCACGTGAAAGAGCTCATATTCTGGAGGGACTACGAGTTGCTATAAATAATTTAGATGCTGTTATTGCTTTGATCCGTAAATCTGAAGATGTTGAAGCAGCCCGAAATGGGTTAATGGAAACCTTTAACTTGGATCAAATACAAGCTCAGGCAATTTTGGATATGAAGCTTCGGCGATTAGCTAACCTGGAGCGACAAAAGATTGAAGATGAATTTCAGGAAATCGCAAAAGTTGTAGAAGGACTTGAAAAACTATTAGGAGATCCACGTAAAGTTCTTAATATTGTTAAAGAGGAAACTGAAAAATTAAAGGAAAAATTTGGATATGCTAGAAGAACTGAGATTAATGAAGAGGAAGCGCGCCGCAGAACCAGAGCTGAGCTAGAGCCCCATCAAGAAGTAGTAGATACATTAACAA
>CAYTFF010000109.1:0-4335 GCA_964437045.1 uncultured Dehalococcoidia bacterium | reverse complement strand
ATTGGAAAGGAATGTAAGGGTACTACCTGTACCATTATTAAACGAAGGCCATTCTCATTTAATGGTAGGACGTTATCCACAGATTAATTGGGATTGGGAACTACCCGTTTTATAATATAATTTCGAGAAGGGTAAAATGAATATTGTAATTTTGATTTTGACAGGATACTTTTTGGGATCTATTCCATTTGCTTATCTGATTTCGAGAATTAAAGGTGTGAACATCCTTAAGGAGGGAACTAGTATACCAGGAGCAGCAAATGTATATCGACTTGTAGGACCAAAATATGGAGCTATGGTTCTTTTAGTAGATATTTTGAAAGCCACGAGTCCGGTATTAATAGCTAAATGGCAAGGAGTATCAGAATGGGAAGCCTTAATAGTTGGAATAGCAGCTCTGATCGGACACTGGTTCCCCATATTTTTACGTTTTAAAGGAGGTGCTGGAATAGCCTCAGGTTTAGGCATAGCAATTGGTATGATGCCATTAGAAGGGTTAATAGCCTTGCTAGTGGGAGTCGGGCCGGGATTAAGAATATTTCGTAGTTCCGGACATGCTACTGCTTTAGGAGTTATGGCATTTATAATTTGCTGTATAGCTTTTGGTAAATCACCTGAACTCACATTTGCTGTCGGTTCAGTAATATTACTAGTGGCTATACGTAGATATAGCCAGGTTTTATATAGCAAATTGAAAAATAAGAAACAAGAGTAATCACTAGCAAAATTGAATCTTCGTTATATAAGTGGAGCTATAATTTAAATATAAAACCTTATAGATGACATTAAATAATAGGGAAAAGATCTAGTAATTTGATTCATAAATTCAATTGACATGAATATATAATCTTTGTCATTATGGTGCTTCATAAATAGATTAAAACTTAAAGGAGTATGTTATGGGATCAAAAATGCAAACTAGTTTGCTTCTCATTATTGGAACAGTTGTATCACTTGTAGGATGGATGTTTATTTACCCTGTTGATGGAGGCCCAGATTCAACCGCGGCCGATAATGCAGCAGATATCATGGCCGACGAAAGATGGCAGCTGGAGATGGCGCAGGATCATCCTATGCTAACATTAGTGCAATCCTTGCAGTAGGACTTGTAGTAATGGGAGTATTTACAATTGGGATTGAGTGGGCTGCAGCAGAAGCGAGTTCAGCCGCTGCAGGTACTGCGCTAATGCAGATTAGCCAAGCTGGCGAAACCTCGTTCACCATGGCGTGTGGATTGCTATTGGTCCTATTAGGCATAGGTATTATTCTAGAGATATATTTCCTCATAATCATTGGCGGACTTTCAGTAGTAGCTGGTGCACTCTTCCTTATTGGTAATATAGATGACTCAATAGCTATGACTGGGTTTATAGGATGGATAGGCATGATGCTAGTAGCTCTTGCGCTGGGCGTCCAGACTCTCAGGTCCAAGAACTAAGAGACTAAATATTCTCTTTAAAAATATAATTAAGGGAGTCACATTAAGTGACTCCCTTAATTTGCTTTCACACAGGATTTTAAGCAAGACTTAATCTAATAATTTATTCAGGGTCTAGGGTTGTGGGGGAGCACTTTCGGGCAGTGGTTATGAAACCAGTGTGTGCAACCATACGATGGTCAGGTCTAACACTACGACGTTTAACAGACCAAGACCTTAAAAGCACTTCTATTGTCTCTAACATATCAAAGCTTCTGCATTTATTCAGGTCTTCAACAAGTTGATGAACTTGAAGTATTGTTGGAAGAAAAGATACTAAGATTCCTCCAGGTACCAATCCTTTAGCAATATGTGGCAGTGCTTTCCATGGTTCAGGTAAATCCAGTACAATCCTATCTAATTCAACTTCATCAAATCCTTCATTGATATTCCCTTGCTTCATTGAAAGAGTTGGGGTATTTCCAAAAGTACTCTCTATATTTGTCTTGGCTCTAATAGCCATTTCCTCACGTATCTCATATGTATACACGTGTCCTTTATCTCCAACAGCCCTAAGTAAAGCCATAGTTAATGCTCCTGAGCCAGTACCAGCTTCTAAGACACGGGCTCCTGGGAAAATGTCTCCGTACATTATGATTGTTCCCAGATCTTTGGGATAAATTACTTGAGCTATTCTTGGCATTTCTAATACAGAATCGCTTAGAGTAGGTTTAACAACCAAAATATGTTGTCCACGAGATGTGTATAGTCTAGAACCTTCTTCCTTACCAATAATATCTTTATGAAGCAATTTACCCACGTGACTGTGGAATGTTTCATCTTTATTTAATGTGATCATGTAACGTCTATCTTTACGATCTATCAATAGAGCAAAGTCACCATCATGGAAATGATAAGGTTTTCGTTTGGATTTACTGGGTGGCATAAGCTCAATTCCTATATGTAACTAAATTAATGGGTCAATTCCTATATAAATATTATAGTATTTTACCAAAGAATTCTAAACCGATGTAAATGAATAATTTCTTTTAATCATATTGAGTTTATTGTAGAAATCAATGGTATCATTAGAGAGATAAGTTTATTTAGTGGAAGGGATTTTTTAGTGTATGCGCATTGTAGTAATCGGAGCTGGGGGTGTGGGAGGCTATTTTGGTGGACTGCTTGCTAGAAGTGGATTGGATTTAAGATTTGCTGCTAGAGGGGCCCATTTACTGGCTATTCAAAGAAACGGACTTAAGGTTAAAAGTGTAGCAACAGGAGAATTTTCAGTAACTGTATCAGCTTTTGAAAATTCACGGGGACAAGATAAAGCTGATTTAATATTATTTTGTGTTAAGTCTTATAGTAATAATCAAGCTATTAGATTAGTAAATGAAATTATTGATGATAATACATCAATAATAACTTTACAAAATGGTATAGGAAGCACAGATGAGCTTGGGACTGTTTTTGGGCAAGATAAAATACTTCCTGGACTAGCATATATTGAAACTAGTATAAAAAGTCCTGGAGTAATTTCCCAAACTGGAGGTCCATGTAGAATCATATTTGGTGAAATTGACGGTAAAATATCTACTAGGGTGACAAATATAACAAAAATTTTTGAAAATGCTGGAATTGAGATTGAACCTTCAACGAACATTCTAGTAGAAATATGGAATAAATTCATATTTATTTGTGGCCTTAGTGGAGTGACTAGTATAACTAGGACAAGCCTAAAAGAAGTTCTAGATACTCCAGAGACATTTGAGATTCTTGAGAAAGTTATGCTTGAAACAGAAGCTGTTGCTAGAGCCAAAGGTATAGATATATCAACTAAAATAGTTAAACAGACTATGGATAGATTTAAAGAGTTTAGTACAGTTTTAAAATCATCTATGCAGTTAGATTTAGAGAAAGGAAAGCCACTTGAGCTAGAGGCTTTAAATGGAACTGTATCTCGACTTGGTTCAGAACTTGGCATTCCTACTCCAATCAATAGTTTTATCTATGCTTGTCTTAAGCCGGCTAATATTGCGGGAAGAATCAGGTAAAGGGGGCACAAAATTGGGTAAAGCAAAAGTTTTTATATTTGCTCCAGCCGATGAAAATGGTGAGTCACATTTGATACTTAAAATGCTTGTTTGTGATCTTGTTTTAGGAGAGGCTTCTTGGTTTACACCTCAAGGTAATAATGAGGAACAAATGTGTCATATGGGTAAAGATGCAGATGGTATGATTGGCACTTCTATACGTAGTTCCCCGATTACTAGAAAGGTTATGCAGTCTTCTGAAACTTTAAGAATTATCTCCAAATATAGTATAGGTGTTGATGATGTTGACGTTGAGGCTGCAACAGAGATGGGTATATTAGTAACGCATTCTCCTGTTGAGTCCAATTGGGGAGGTGTGGCTGAGACCACTATTGCTATGATGCTTAATATATTAAAAAAACTTGGAGAGAAGGCTGCCTCTATGCGTAATGGTAACTGGAGAAAGGAAGAATTGGCTCATACATATATTGGACGTAGAGAATCAGATGGGTATGAAGGAATTGTGGTTGGTATAATTGGATTAGGAAGAGTAGGCGGACGAGTTGCCGATTTGTTGAGACCTTGGGGTGTGCGCATTCTTGCATATGACCCATATATTTTGGATGAGCAATTTACTGAACATAAAGCTGAATCGGTAAGTCTAGAACAATTACTTAAACTATCAGATGTGGTTAGCCTTCATGTGATACTTACTAGGGAAACTAGGAAATTAATAGGAGCAAAGCAAATAGAGCTTATGAAACCTTCATCTTTTTTGATTAATACCTCTAGAGGACCTGTAATTGATGAGACTACTCTTGTAACAGCGTTAGAAGAAAATATGATAGGAATCCAGGCAAACGTGAAAAAACGAAACTCAAT
>CAYTFF010000108.1:1511-4391 GCA_964437045.1 uncultured Dehalococcoidia bacterium | reverse complement strand
GCTATGGTAATAGCATTCGCTCTTGGACCATCTCTATTTAACATAGCCCTAGCACTGGCTATTACGAGAGGGCCCCATTTTTCTAGGCTTGTAAGAGGCCAGGTATTAGCGCTTAGAGAACGAGATTTTATTTTGGCAGCAAGGGCAATCGGAACTCCAGATTGGGCTATAATGGTCAGACATTTAGTTCCTCACATTACTACTTTAGTTGCTGTTTATGCTAGCCTTCTCGCAGGCAGTATGATTTTCGCTGAATCCAGCCTTGCATTCTTGGGTCTTGGAGTACCACCTCCCACACCAACGTGGGGTGCTATGCTTAGAGCAGGAGTTCCTGATTTGGAATTAGCTCCTTGGGTCTCTTTATTCCCTGGTGCAGCAGTAACTTTTGCAGTTCTTGGATTTAACTTCATGGGCGATGGTATGCGTGACTTGTTAGATCCTTTGATTAGAAACATTAAAAAGTAATTTGGATTATCCAATTAAGAAAGGCCCCTGTCATATTGATAGGGGCCTTTCTTTAGTTCACTGCCATATCAGATAATTTATATCTACCCAAAATAATATGACAACATTAAAAATTGATAACGCTGATTTTATTCTTACTTTAAATCCTTCGAGACATATTATTAGAAATGGATCTATTCTAATTAATCAAGGAAATATTGTTCAAATTGGCAAGACTCTTGATTTAAAATATGTTTTGGCGGAAAAAGTCATAAATGCTGAAGGGATGATTGTAACCCCTGGATTTATCAATGGTCATGCGCACCTTAGTTATGCCCATGCAACCAGAGGCATTTTCCCCGATAATCTTCCAAATTTGGACTACTTGAGAAGTGTTTTTGCTCTCCAGTCTATTATGACTGAAGAAGAAGAATACTACACTTCTTTATTGGCTATTACAGAATTAATTAAGTATGGTACTACTTGTTTTTTTGATCCAGGAACAACTAAATTTTTAGAAGCATGTATGAGTGCATATCAGATGTCTGGATGTCGTATTCTTCTAGGAAGACAGGTAGTAGATCAGCCAAATCCAATTAATATACCCCCTATCTCAACCCAGAATGGATTAAAGCATATCGAAGAAACTATTAGAAGATATGATCACCATCTAAATGACAAAGTTCGTGTTTGGGCAACCCCATTTTCTTCAGAATTTTGCTCTGAAGAACTTTTACGAGGTTCAAAGAAAATAGCCGATGAATATGGGACGGGTTTAACTTTGCATCAGTCCAACCGACCAAGAACCATTCAGCATCATTTAACCAAATTCGGAGAACGGCCAGTCGAATATTTAAAACATATTGGTCTATTGGGATCAAATGTCCTTTTAGCCCACGTAACAGGTCTAAATAGTAAAGAAATTGATTGTATATCTCAAAGCGACACTAAAACAGTAATGTGTCCGAGTGCATCTTTAAAATCTGGTAGTGGAACCTTAGCTAATGGAATGTTGCCTGAAATGCTTAAAAAAAACATCTGTGTAGCCCTTGGAACTGATTCAGCCAATAACTCTAACCTATTAGAAATTTTTAAAGCTATGTATCTGGTTAGCGTAATTTACAAAGACGCCCGTGAAAATGTAGATATTATTCCACCCGAAACTTCAGTTGAAATGGCTACCATAAGAGGAGCCCAAGCATTAGGCCTTGAAAAACAAATTGGATCAATTGAAATAGGTAAAAAGGCCGATCTAGTACTTTTAGATACAATGCGGCCAGAAATGAGAACAATCTTCAATCCTATAAATAACATTGTGTATAATGCTGATGGAAGATGTGTTCATACGGTTATCATAAATGGAAATCCTGTTGTTGAAAATCATTCTCCATTGTTTGTTGATGAAATAAAACTTATTAATAAAATGCAAACAATAGGAGAAAATTTACTCGCTCGTGCGAAGCTTAGTATTAAGCCAAGATGGCCATTCATCTAATCTTTAGCTATTAGTGTCAATTCCATTCTATAGCTTCGGACGATAATTTAGAGAAAACCTCATCATTATCCTGGCCTAATAGATGAGGCGGATTAGCCTTTCTAATACTCATATTTGAGAATTTTATTGGAGATCCAACTGTTCTAATAGTACCACCAATACCATCCTCTAATTCAATAAACAGATCTCTTTTTTCAAGTTGCGGACAATCATAAATATCTTTAGCATTTTGTACTACTCCAGCTGTAAACCCAAAGCTAAGTAGAATTTTTACCGCATCCCACTTACCTATATTTACTAACCAATTCTCTAATGTCTTTTTCACGATTTCATATGAATCTGGGTGGCCAGGATATATAAAGTTGAAATCAGGATGACTTAACACTTCTGAGAATCCAATTCTACTAAACAATCTTTCCCATGGTTCCTTAGTTCCACCCCATAAAGATACAGCTATATACCCATCCATACATTTCAATCTAGTTGTGAATGTTGTGTGCCACGGTTCTTCTCTAATTGGAGGAATTCCAGTTATATGATAATCAGTAACAGATTTAAAACACATCGATGCTAAACAGTCATACATGGATACATCCACAAATTGACCTATACCTGTATTTCTTCTATGTTCTAACGCCAATAGTGTTGATATAACTGACCATAATCCAGGGATAGTATCACCAAGAGTAGCTCCTAAGATAGCAGGGGGACCATTTGTATCACCTGATATTTCCATAAGGCCGCTCATAGCTTGTATAGCAGCGTTATTGGCTCCCCAGTTAGTATATGGACCTATATAAGGCTCTAGTTGCCCATATCCACTTATAGCAACATAAATTAAACTCGGATTAATTTTCTTTAGTGTCTCATACCCTAGTCCCAGTTTTTCCATAGTACCTGGGGAAAAATTCTCCAATAAAATATCTGTAGCCATTACAAGT
>CAYTFF010000108.1:0-1501 GCA_964437045.1 uncultured Dehalococcoidia bacterium | reverse complement strand
TAATTACTACCCCTTTACGATTACGATTCAACGTTGCAAATAATCCGCTCATTTGCTTTCCATTACGCTTTATCATTGGAATTATTCTTCTAGATCTTTCCCCTTTCTCAGGTGGTTCAATTTTAATTATTTCTGCTCCAAAATCTGACAATATTGACGCACAATATGGTCCTGCAATTACATGTGTTAGGTCTAATACCTTAATTCCGTCTAATGGCAATGCAGTGTTTCGGACCATGTGTTACCTCCATAGTGATACTGATTGATTTCCTGATATCATATTAATTATATCACCGTACATCTTAATATTGATAGAAATGGAATATTTTCAGTAATTTGAAATTGACACCTTACAAGTACAGAGTTATAATCGTTACCTGTCAGTGTGTATATATGAGTAAGAGAACATATCAACCTAAAAAGCGAAGAAGGATGCGAGTGCATGGCTTCCTATCTCGTAGTAGCACAAAGGGCGGGCAAAACGTCTTGAAACGTCGCCGTCTTAGAGGCAGATCACGCCTGACAGTTTAGTAAATTTTACCTTTATATTGCGTTTACGACACCTCATGGGGAAAGAGCATAGACTTACTAAATCGACTGAGTTCGCTAAGGTTATTAAGTATGGAAATTCCTGGTCAAATTCTCTTTTGATACTTAAAGCCTATGCAACAAACGAAGAAAAAACTCGATGTGGGTTTTCTGTGAGCAGAAAAGTTGGCAATGCAGTGGTTAGAAATAAAGTTAAGCGAAGATTGAGAGAGATTACTCGATTAACTCCTTTAGAGGAAGGTTGGGATCTGGTAATAATTTGCAAAAAATGGGCTGGATTAGCTAAATTTAGTTTATTGCATTCATCCCTAACAAATCTTTTTGACAGGGCTAATATCAGGTTGGGTTCTAAGAATTACTTTATTAAGGAAACACAATGAAGAACATGTTTCTTTTGTTACTGAAAGGTTATCAAGGGTTTATTTCACCCTATACAATGGTAAATTGTCGATATTTACCATCATGTTCTCAATATTCATACCAAGCAATAGAAAAATTTGGCGTTATAAAGGGTGCTTTATTAACTTTACGCAGGTTGCTAAGATGCCGACCATTTGGATCTACTGGGTTTGACCCAGTACCCTAACTTAATTGCTGAATAATGCTCCTATTAAATAATGGATACTGATTCTAAATTTGACCGAGCCAGAATACTGTTAGTTTTCTTGAACAAACTTCGTTCAAGAAGAATGTTGTTATCTGGGCCAAAGTTATTATTGCCATTTATATTGATGGTTCTTTTCCTCACTGCCTGTACAGGACAATTCAATGTAGAAGGAGGATGGGCAGCTCCATTAATTTCTGGGGATACTTTATTTATTGGAACTCGAGATGGTCAAATGCTCGCCCTGGATAAGAGAAATGGTGCGACAAAATGGGTATTCCCAATAGAAGATACTATTGAAACAGTCTATGCTACTCCTGTAATGAGCAACGATTGAATTCTTTATAT
>CAYTFF010000107.1:0-4437 GCA_964437045.1 uncultured Dehalococcoidia bacterium | reverse complement strand
GTAATATATCTTTCACCACCAACTAGAGTTTGTTTTCTAATATAATGATCAGGGACCATTTTTAAATTAGATCTACTTACTTCTATAAAATATCCAAACACCCTATTGAACCCAATTTTAAGAGATTTGATACCGGTTTTGGATTTTTCTGTTCCTTCTAATTTGGCAATATAATCTATAGATTGTTCGAATCCTGATCTCACTTCATCCAGTTCAACACAAAATCCTGTTTTAATAATACCCACACCTGCTTTGATTGATTCTATATCTGAGTTTATTGCTTCCCCAATAAGATTGTGAATCTCTTTCGCAGATTGTATTTCGTTAAGAAGGTTAAGTAGTGGTGTTTCTTTGGCAAAATGTAATATATTTTTTATATCTGGAATAAAACCTAAACTCTTATTAAAATTTAATAACTCCCTATGTGTGATTTTTGAAATTCTAATTCTGTTAATTAACCTCTCCAAATCAGCCACTGATTTGAGTAATGAGGTTAACTTTGTTCGACTAAGGGAATTTTTTATTAAAACTTCTACACAATCGAGTCTGCGATTCAGTTCCTCTATATTAATTAAAGGTTGTCTTAGCCACTTTCTTAGTAATCTCCCTCCCATCGGTGTTTTAGTCACATCCAATATTGAGGATAAGGAAAATAGACTATTTTGATTACGTGAGCCATCAAATATTTCAAGGTTTTTGATTGTTTGAGGTCCCATTAATAGATAATCATTAATATTATAGTAGTAGGGAATGGATAAATTTGGCATAAACTCTTTTTGGGTTTCAAGAAGATATTTCAGTATTTGGGCACAAGCGGTTAAGCATAATTTTGTGTTGCCCAGTCCCAAGGTATCAAGAGTTTGAATTCCAAAATGATTGAGGATTAATTTCTTTGATTCGGTTATAGATAACAAGTATTCTTCAGATTTAGTAACCGACCAATTTTTCCCTAACCCATGTTTTTCATTTGGCAAATTTGTCAGAATTTCAGATGGATTCAATCTAGTTAATTCGCCAAATAGCTGGGAAGCAGGTATTGTTGTGGTACCAAATTCCCCTGTAGTAACATCAACAAATGCCAAACCTATAATGCCTTCTTCAATGGTCAGAGATGCCAAGAAGCTATTTATGTTTCGCTTCAACAAGGATGGTTCAATGACAGTTCCAGGAGTTACTAATCTAACAACTTCTCTATCAACTAATCCTTTGGATGTAGCGGGGTTACTGACCTGTTCACATATAGCTACTTTATATCCGTGATTAATTAAACGTGACAAATAACTTTCAACAGAGTGGTATGGGATTCCAGCCAAAGGAACTTTCTGCCCTTTTCCCATTTCTCTAGATGTTAAAACAATATCAAGTTCCTTAGAAATTAATTCGGCGTCTTGATCGAAGGTTTCATAAAAATCTCCCATTCTAAAAAATAGTATTGCTCCAGGATATTGTTTTTTGATGTTTAAATACTGTTTTCTTACAGGGGTAAGCACGATCAATAGCTCCGATGAATTTTGGTCAATTATACAAAATATACAGCAATTAGGTAATTATGAAAAACATTGTATAGTTAAACTGGCTCTTGATTTTCTATTTTCGACGCTATTGAATAATATTTAGTTAAAATAAACCTATTACCCTAGATCAATTCAGTCTATCTTCTTTAATCCTACGGCTTTAATTGGTAATTTGGTTAAATTTTGCATAGGATCATTGGCTTCACTTTCATCAAGGTTGGCCAATATTTCTCCAAAGAGGGTCGTTATTGATATAACTCCCTGATGGGGAGAGGTCAAATTAGCAATACCCATAAAAGATTCATCCAATGAATTTATCTCTACCCGATCACCATCGACAATACCTAATATTCCAGCATCATCAGGGTGTATTTGGACAATTTCATCCCTTTTAATGTGATTGATTTTGTCGTTTCTAACAATTTGCATATCTATTTCTGGTTGATGTAGAACTCGTCCAGATGTCAATATAAATGGGTATGATTGGTTTTTATTATATTTATATTCATCTATAGGCTTAATTTTAAATGAAATCCCGTCTTTATCGAAGCCATTTTCATACAATGTCTGTGTACCGGTATGGTCAGGATAAGGAACCGGCCATTGATAACTTCTTTCATGAAGTTTTCTTGGTTCAATCCCAGCATATATTGAATTAGTCATTGAAATTTCTTGGCAAATTTGTTCCCAAGAATTGAATTCAAATCCTTTAAAATTCATGCTTATGGCTAGTTTAGCCAGGATCCACCAATCAGGCTGTTCGTGATGTTCTATCATCAGAGCAGGTGCCAATAATTGTATTCTTCTTTCCATATTAGTATACGTACCATTTTTTTGCGCGAAATTTGCGGAAGGGAAAACAACGTCAGCGATATCTGTAATTTCAGATGGAAGTGAATCTTGAACAACTAAAAACTTTAGTTGTTTCATTAAATCTTTAGAAAGTTTACAGTCGTCTTCTAGATATGCATTCGGGTCACCCATTACAATACATGCTTCTAATTTTCCGTTTAATATAGCATCTTTTATTTGTCTAATCCTATAGCCTTTATGGTTTGGTATAGGCCCTCCCCAAATCTCTTCAAACACCTCTCTGTTTTCCTTTTTATCTATTGCCAAATAACCAGGAAGGAAGTCAGGATTACATCCAACATCATTACTGCCTTGAAGATTGGCTCCATCAAATAAAGGATATATACCAGTTGAAGGTTTTCCTAAATTACCAGTCACCAAAACCAAGCTAATTATTGCTTTGATCAGATCGTCTGTTTGATCTAATGGAATATTATCTAATCCATATAATAAAGCAGATGGGCCTTTAGAATATAATTGGGCTGCTTTCCTTATATTATCTTCAGAGACCCCGGTTTTATCAGCAACTGTCTTCAACTCAAACGATTTTGTAGCTTGCTTCAAATAATCAATATCTAACGAATGTAATGAAATAAAATCATTGTTAACTAAACCTTCATCAATAATGGACCGTATTATACCTCCAATAATAAGATATTCAGTTCCAGGTTTTATCCTTAACCAATTATCTGTATATCTAGTTAACTCAGTCTCTCTAGGATCTATAACAATTAAATTAGATCCATTATTAACTGCCATTTTAATTGGTACAGCTGCCACATTTTGTTCTTCTGTTGGATTACCAAGTATAACCAAAATAGTATTGGTGTTCTTTAATTCCCACAAGGAATTGGTACCAGCACTGTATCCTAGTTCTTCTCCAAGGACAGATAATATCTCAGGCTTGGAATCGGAGGAAATGCTTATATTATTTGTATTCATAACAACTCTTGCAAATTTTTGTGCTAAGTAATTGTCTTCATTAGTTCCTCTAGGTGAGGCTATCATAGCGAATTTATCGCCGGTAAATTCTTTTAGCTTAGTTGATGCAAATTGTAGCGCTTCATCCCAATTTACCTCTTCTAGGAGTCCGTTACGCCTAATTAAGGGCTGCTTAATTTTAGATTTGTTATTGACGAAATCAATCCCAAATTTTCCTTTGAAACAAAGTTGTCCACTATTTGCCAACCCATCAGGACTACCAATAGAACGAATAACTTTGTTACGTTTGTTTACTTCCAATTTGACCTGACAACCAACTGGGCAATGCGGGCAGATTGTCTCCACTGTCTCTACTGATTTTTCCCATTTATAATTTCGTTCAACTAAGGCTCCGGTTGGACAAACATCAATGCAAGCGCCACAGGCTTCGCATCCCGATTCGAGTACTGATGTGCCTTGTGATGTACCAATTAATACTGTCCCAGATCTATCTATAAAGGTTAATGCATTATCTCCTCTTATTTCAGAACATGCTCTAACACATCTACCACATACGATACATAGATTCATATCCCTATCCCAAAATGGATCTCTTGTTTCTCGAGGGAGATTTCTGAAGTTATAAGTTAATGGACTGTTTAAATCCATCTCAAGATATCTAACAGTATCCTTAAGTTCACATCGTTCGTTTTTCGGACATGTAACACATCTATCGTTAACAGTTACATGCCTGAGGCATATATCTTGAGGGCCACAAAGTTCAACCCTATGGCAAGTTAAACAGCCGTGGGGGTGTTCAGATAGTAATAATTCCATCATATCTTGTCTAAGCTTAAGTAACTCGTTGGTATCAGTATAAACAACCATGCCCTCTGAAATTGGTGTTGTGCAAGAGGCTGGAGTACCTCTCCCATTTTCTATTTGTACCACACACATGCGGCATGCTCCATATGGCTTCATGCCTGGGTAATAACACAAATACGGTAGATATAAACCAGCATCTAAAGCGGCTTGAAGAATCATTGTGCCTGAGTTTGCTACAACTTTTTTCCCATCGATAGTTAAGGTTATTTTTTCGGTCATTTAATGTTCCTCACGGTTATTATGGACGTGTACGAGTTGGAGACAC
>CAYTFF010000106.1:895-4473 GCA_964437045.1 uncultured Dehalococcoidia bacterium | reverse complement strand
GCTCCTGGGTTCATATAGCCTAACATGAGAACCTCATTAGTTTTATTGTCTTGTGCAATTGCAGGGAAAAGCCCTTTTTCATCTAGTTGTATCATAATTACTCCGTAACTTTTAATTAACGATGTCGTATAGTTCCATAAGATTACTTATTGTAAAATCTGGCTTTGGAAAACTATTATCATACTCAATAGCTTCTCTATTTATCCATGCAGTTTGAATCCCAACATTGTGTGCTCCATACACATCATCAAACAAATGATCTCCTACATACAATACCTCACTAGGTTCCAGGCCTAACCTCTGTAAAGCAATATTAAACGGTCTTGGATGAGGTTTATATGCACATGCTGCCTCAGACGAAAGTACTATTTCGAGTCCTTTGATTTTATGTCTTTCAACCAATGGTAAAAGAAATGAATCATCAGAATTAGACACAATGCCTACCCTAGTTAAGTCTTTCAGTTTATCAAGAGCCTCAATTGTTTCCGGAAAAAGCTCTCTTGTTCCCATTCCTTCTACCGACAATTTTGAAGCCTCATTGGCATCTCCGGAACCCAATTTACCAAAAACCTCTTTAAAGCACTCTGCCCATGCCTTTTCATATGACTTAAATGGAGGGCTAGCATCTGGATCATCTGTATTAGTCCTATATTTACGAAAATTTACCTCTAAAAGTTTCCATCGACGCCATAATTCATTGCCATCTATCGGTAATTCATATATTTCACAAATTTTAGAGAATGTTTTCTTCCAAAGTTCTGGCTCATTGTGAACCAGCGTGTTATATGCATCTAGTAATACTGCATTTATCTTACCCATTTTAATTCAATTCCCTTTCTATCCGCATTGGTAGCCCCTTATCCATAAGAAATTCTTTTGCTTCTTTAATACGGTAAGTACCAAAATGGAAAATACTTGCTGCAAGTACAGCATCTGCTCCCCCTTCCGTGAGAGCTTGACTTAGATGCTCTAAATTCCCTGCACCACCACTTGCAATAACAGGGATAGAAACAGTTTTTGAAATTATTTTAATCAACTCCAAATCGTATCCATTCTGGTGCCCATCAGCATCCATACTCGTAACTAGAAGCTCACCTGCACCGGAAGATGACATCCTATTGGCCCATTCCACAACATCAACCCCTGTTGGGTTGCGTCCCCCGTGAGTGTAGACTTCCCAAGATAACTGATTTGTAGTGTCTTCAATTGGCTGTCGCCTTGCATCTATTGCCACAACTATACACTGGTTACCAAATTGCTTCGCTGCTTGTTCAACAAGATTTGGATTCCTGATTGCCTCAGTATTAATGGAAACTTTATCAGCACCTGCCTCCAACATACGATTAACATCTCCCACAGACCTTATACCCCCACCAACTGTTAACGGTATAAATACTTGCTCAGATACTTCCTTAACAACATCAACCATTATATCTCTATGATCAGAACTAGCAGTAATATCTAAAAATACAAGTTCATCAGCGCCTTCCTGATCATATAATTTGGCCATTTCTGCTGGATCACCTGCATCGCGTAAACGTAAAAAACTAATACCCTTTACTACCCTACCACCATCTACATCTAAACATGGAATAATTCGCTTGGTAAGCATTCCAATAATCCTTCGCTTATTACTTTCCGGTCTTTCTTAAAAGTACCAAATAGTGATTTTCATCCAAGTTGTGGCTTTTCACAAATGTATAACCTGCTTTTTCTGCCAAGGATTGTACTTCTGATGGGTCAAGACGTTTGTTCAAAGAAGGTCCTACATCCATTTTTTTCTTGTGCCAGTCTATAACTGCAGCCCAACTTCCCACACGAAGGTGTCCAAGTAAATTCTTTAGAAATTCCCCCTGATCACCAGCTTTACTCAATGAAAAAGCAATTAATATACCATCCAAAATATTTTTTTTTATTGGAATCTTGTTATTAGTCTTAGAAAATACTGTCTCGACATTTCCTAATCTGATTTCCTCAAGTCGTTTCTTTAAAGACTTTAATGTATCTTGTGAAATGTCGACTGCATATACTTTGCCATCAAAAAGATATTTTCCTAAAGATATCGAAAATGAGCCTTCACCACACCAAACATCCCCTACAGTTTGATAGGGTCTTAGTGGAAGTAAAGAGAAAACTCGTTGCGGATCTAGTACTTCATAATCTGGTCCTCTTTCGGAATTCTTCTTTTCAAGTACTTTATTATTTGGCATTTTACCCTTCCTTAAACTTTTCGATTACGAAACCGAATCAAAATTCAATAAATCTTTTGCTTGTTTGAATTTAATTATACCTTTATATAGAGCGCTGCCAAGTATGGCACCCTCTACTCCAATATCAACAAGCCTAGCAATATGCTCCAAAGAAGATATACCGCCAGAAACTATCAGGTTGGCCTTAACCTCTGAAAAAACAGTCTTTATAGCCTCGAAATTGGGCTCAGTTAGTGTCCCATCCCTTGAAATATCTGTGTATATAAACCGCTGAACATTTAGTTCTTGCATGCCTCTAATAAAATCAATGGTTTTAAAAGATGTGGTTTCCTTCCATCCATTTATTGAAACATTATTATCTCTAGAATCTACACCAACAACAATAGACTCTGCACCAAAATCCTTAATCATATTTGCCACAAATTCTGGATCCTGGATAGCCGATGTTCCCAACACGACACGGTTTATTCCTGAATCAAAAAATTTAGATGCAGTTTCTATGGATCTAATACAACCTCCTACCTGTATGAACATCTGTGTATTTTTATGGATAGATTCAACAATATGGAAATTCGACGGGGCCCCAGTTCTAGCTCCATCTAAATCCACAATATGAATCCATTTGGCACCTTGATTTTGCCATTTTTCTGCCGCTTCTAAAGGATCTTCATAGTAAACAGTGCTCTTGTTATAATCGCCCTGATATAACCTAACGCATTTTCCTTCTAGCAAATCTATAGCGGGAATCAAATACATTTTCCTAATAGCCTCCAGATAAGACACAATTAACAAAATTTTGGTATATTTTTAAACCAATAACTCCACTCTTTTCAGGATGAAATTGAGTAGCAACCTCGTTTCCGAAGGAAACAACACTACAGAATTCAACTCCATAATTAGTCAACCCGCTAACAAAAGAAGAATCTATAGGATCGGCATAGTAACTATGCACAAAGTAAAATCTAGCGTCCTCAGGGATATTATGGAATAACGGGACCTGCCTAACAAATTTGACATTGTTCCATCCGATATGAGGGACTTTGATTCCGAGCGGGAATTTTCGAACCGACCCCTTAATTAATCCTAATCCCGGTTCTACACCTACCTCTGATAAATTCAAAAGTAATTGTAGGCCCAGGCAAACCCCCAAAAAAGGCTTCCCACTTTCAATAAAATCTGTAATTGGGCCAGAGAGCTTTTTTTCTTTTAATATCCTCATAGCTGGATCAATAGCCCCTTGACCTGGAAACACTAATCCATCTGCTCTTTTAACAACATCAGGGTCGTCAGTAATAATAGGAGTCTCTCCAGCCTTCTCAATAGCTTTAGCGACGCTTCTAATATTGCCAGCCTGATAATTAACTATTG
>CAYTFF010000106.1:373-885 GCA_964437045.1 uncultured Dehalococcoidia bacterium | reverse complement strand
AACGATGCCTTAATGATTCTCTAAATTCAGTTTTTCGTAACCAAGTTCTTTATCCTCATACCTGGCAATCATAAACAGGAGGTCTTCTAACCGATTTAAATATTTTAACACGGCTGGATTAGCCAACGTATAATTCTCCTTAATCCTAACCACGATACGTTCTGCTCTCCTGAGAACGCTTCTAGCTATATCCAAGGCTGAAGACGCAGTAGATGCCCCAGGTACAACAAACGCTCTGGGTAACTCTATTGATTCTCCTAAAGAGTCAATAATTTCTTCCAAATTGGATACCATATCATCTGTTACTACTTTGAAATTCTTCTTTAGATTGTCATATTTGGAAATATCCGTAGCTAACTCACCACCTACAATGAAAAGTTCTTGTTGTATATTTTTGATAATGTTACTAACATACTGACTTTTAGAGAAAGATCTTGCCAACCCCAATGTAGAAACTACCTCATCTATTGTGCCATATGCCTCACATCTAATATCTGACTTGGAAACTCTAC
>CAYTFF010000106.1:0-363 GCA_964437045.1 uncultured Dehalococcoidia bacterium | reverse complement strand
AAAAGGCCTGTTTCACCTGTATCACCTGTTTTAGTATATATCTTCATGATATTTAACCTCCCTTGGAGAAAGTATACCATTTGAATGGACAATGCATTAAGGAACCAGTAATAACCACATATCAAGTGAAAGTCTAGAGTATATTTTTCGTTGCTTTTGTATATTTAGTGTGTTACCATCTGCTCGGTTTGTGAGAAGTGGCATAATTGAGTAATTTTGGAATGCCGCTTTGTTTTTTCAATAGGTAAAATTAAAACCTGTACGAAATATTATCTGGAGGAATAAATGACCACGGAAGAAGAACTTTTAGCTAAAGCAGAAGCCCCCTCAAAAGAAGCGATGCGACTACATCCTTTCTATAGG
>CAYTFF010000105.1:2581-4503 GCA_964437045.1 uncultured Dehalococcoidia bacterium | reverse complement strand
AAAACGGACTTGTCCATGGAAAAATAATTTATTATTGGGATAATGGACAGATTCGACTAACGGGACAGTATGAGAAGATGAAACGCATCGGTACTTGGAAAACATATGCCCCAAATGGTGATTTGATTCCTATTGCTTTAAGGCATATTCGTAAAGGGGGCACAGTTGCTTTGGCAGGAATATATATGTCAAGATTACCAAGTTTCAGGTATGAGTTGATATATGGGGAAAAGACTCTTAGGAGTGTAGCTAATAATACCAGACAAGATGTCCATGATCTTTTGTATTATGCAAATGAAATTCCCATTCACACTGAAGTAAAAGTATATGAGCTAAATCAGGCAAATGAAGCTCTTCAGGATTTAAAGGCAGGTATAGTTAATGGTGCTGCTGTACTAAAAATAAATTAGGAGACCAATTTGGCGCATCTTAGAGGACGCGATAGAGCAAAATATGTTGAGAGAATGTTTTCTAGTATTGCTAGCCACTACGATTTACTGAATTCCATAATGAGTGGATACTTCCACCACCGATGGCGTCGGAAAGCAGTTAATCGGGTTGTAAATGAATTAAAAGGTATATCCTTAGATGTAGCAACCGGTACAGGAGATTTCGCTATTGAGTTAGTTAGACACCCACAGATTTCTCATGTGGTTGGGCTGGATTTCAGTGAAAATATGCTGCGCATAGCAAAAAACAAAACATATAAAAAGAAGGTTAGTGAAAAAACTACCTTCTTGCTTGGTGATGCTATCAAACTACCATTTGCCAATGAATCTTTTGTAGCAGTAACATCCAGTTTTAGTTTACGGAATTTTATTGATGTGGCTAGCTCATTGAAGGAAATGAATAGAGTTACCCAGCCCGGAGGGCGTCTGGTTATCTTAGAGATTACTCCCATGAAAAATAAGGGGATTTTCTCTAAAATTTTTCAGTTTTATTTTAATAGAATCGTTCCGGTAATTGGAGCCCTAATGGCTAAAGATAGGGAGTCCTATACATATCTCCCAGAATCAGTAAAAAACTTTCCTGATTCTGTACAACTAGCTACTTTGATAGAACAGGCTGGGTGGAAGGAAGTAAGTTATGAAAAAATTGGTATGGGTAGTGTCGCAATTCACTTTGGTAAGAAGAACTGAATTTACTGGATAAACAACCAGGTTAGATTATTAGCTAATCACGAATATCTTCGAGGAACCATTCTGTCGGGAGTTGTCTTCCTATTCCTGCTTCCATAGCAAGCCTATAAACACTACCAGATACTGATGCAAATTGAAGTCCTTGAGTACCATGATTGTTAAAGAATGTCACCTCATTTTTAGTAGTTCGACCAGGAGTATTACCTCTAAGAAGATCTACAAATAATGGCCAGTACTCTACCCCATAAGGTTGGGCTGGGCTGGGTCTATGTAGGCGCTTAATTTCTTCCGGTTGTCCAGCTACATAAAGATATTCTTCACCTATTCTTGTAGTCTCTGGAAGAGGAGTTTGGAAATTACCCCAACCCAAACGAATTCTTACCTCACATCTATTTATAGCTCTAGGGCCCCATTCAATCGGAGTGTTATCAGTTAAAAACATGCCTTCTTCTATTAAGCCAGGATCGTCTATAACATGCTGTTCGGCATCTGTGCAGGTAGCAACTATATCTGCTTGTTTCATGGCTTCACTGATGTTTTCTACAGGTTCTACCTCAAGATCAAGCTTTTCACTCATCTCATCAGCATATTTATCTCTATTATATTTGGTGGGACTATAAACTTTCGCTTTCTTTAAATTAAAAAGGGTATTAAATGCCGATAGATACGTTCTTGCGTGACCACCAGAACCGATAATTGCAGCTACTGAGGAATCAGTACGTGCTAAGTGTTTAGCTCCCAGACCGGCCGTTCCCCCAAGTCTCATATGTTGGAGAAATCCAT
>CAYTFF010000105.1:1291-2571 GCA_964437045.1 uncultured Dehalococcoidia bacterium | reverse complement strand
AGTAGGTACCAGGTTCAACAGAGAATTGAATATGTCTTCCAGCATCTGAGGCATAAATATCTGATCGTATGCGTACTGCACAAACTCCATGGCTTCTAGACAATCCTTCCATAAGAGCGAAGTGATAATGGGCATCTGTAAACTGGCTAAACGGGGCGGATGCAGATACCATTCCAGATCTTGGTCTATAAATTGCATCGTTTCTGGTCAAATCTGAATAGCCTAATTGAAGAGCTTCTATACATACATTCATATCAAGTACTTTTTCAACGTCGGCATTAGTAAGTAAAAGCATCTACCAGACCTCCATAAACCAAGTTTTCTTATTTATATATTGGCTGTAATGTATACAGGCAAATAGACTTTGTCAAAATATCAAGATAAGGTTTGAAATGTTGCCATTTTGAATATGCATTGACTATAGTTATATTTTTATAAAAACGAGATTGTATCAATTTTTAAACTCGTTATAATCAATCTAATTTACAAAAAGGAGTGTGGAATATGCCAATTGTTAGACAGTCTGAGTTTCCTCAAGATAATTTAGGCCCTGATGTACTAAGAAGGTTTTATATTAACAAGGAATTAGGAGGAGCAGCCCTTACAGTGGGGGAGGCTACTATTGCTCCTGGTGGTAGTATACATTTGCATATTCATCCTGGCCATGAGGAAGGCATTATTATAACTGAAGGTACTTTAGAAGGTACTTTAGATGATCAGATTTCTACATTGGTGGCTGGTGATGTAATTATTGCACCCCAAGGTATTAAACATGATTTGGTAAATAATACCAACAGACCAGCTAAAATAATTTTTATATTCCCTACTCTTGAAGTGACTAGAACAGTGGTTGAAAAATGAAATTAGGTATGCCGCTAAGAACTTAGAAATCTAGCAAGCTCATCTCTCTCGAATATTGGTAAGTTTTCTAGTTGTCCATTTTTCAAGATCTTTGTTCCATCTTTAAGTGGTTTGATTTGGCCTATAATGGATGATGTTATACCTTTGGTTCTTAAGATAGGGATAATTTTATGAGCATCTTTTTCAGAAGTAGTAAATAAGAGTGATCCTGATGCTAATAGTCCCAAAGGATCTAATTTCATGGTATCGCATATAAATTTACATTGTGAAAGTATTGGAATCTTGTCATATTCTACAAATATTCCTACGTTAGCCCCTTTACTTATCTCTAACAATCCAGGGGACACTCCTCCTTCTGTGGGATCGTGCATAGAATGTACCGTAATATTTTTGGAAACTAGGGAAGCTTCCTTCAAAAC
>CAYTFF010000105.1:0-1281 GCA_964437045.1 uncultured Dehalococcoidia bacterium | reverse complement strand
TGGTTTATGAGGTTAATATTTACTCCAAGATTTATTAATAAGTTCGTAGCATCTCTGGCTAACAATGAAGTTCCTTCAATCGCAATCCCTTTAGTAAGAATTATGGAATCACCAATTTTTGCTCCAGACGTTAATATTTGCTTTCCATTTTTTACTTCTCCCAACATTGCACCTACTACAATCGGTCTAGGGAGACCGTAGGTAATTTCACTGAGTCCTCCAATAAGGGTAATGTTCAAGTCTTCGCAGGCTTCTAGTATTTGATCAAAGATTGCCTCAATCAGATTTTCACTGCTTCCTTCTGGTAAAAGAATTGTAGCCATAAACCATTTAGGAGTGGCTCCCATAACCGCTAAATCATTGGCATTTACATGAACTGCATACCAACCTATAAGGTCTGTACCGAATGTAATTGGGTCTGTTTTTGCTACTAATAGTTTGTCTCCAAAATTAATTAAAGCAGCATCTTCCCCAGTTTGAGGTCCCAAAATAACTCTTTTATCTTTAACATTTATTTTACCAAGAAGGCGTTCAAGCACTTCCATTGGTACCTTACCTATATCCATTTGTCTACAAGATTAACTGAAACTAGTTACTAATGGTAGTTATCTTAAATTTCTAGTGGTAATATCTGATTCATTTAATCTTTGTATTTTCATTGGAGAAGGGAGGGACATAATGCCAAAAAGTTACTTTAACCCCAAGAATGTCTTTCATAGATCATCTTATTCTCATGCAGTTAATACATGGAATATGATATTTGTATATTGTCAAGTTGCGGTTGATGTAAGCGGAGAAATAGTTGGTAGAGGGAATATTTCTATTCAGGCTGAGCAAGCGTGGGTGAATATGAAATATGTTTTAGAAGCTGCTGGAGCTAGATTAACCGATTTGGTAGATGTAACGACATACATTACTGATCCCAAGGATATAGTAGTGATTAGGGAAGTTAGGGAACGATTTTTTAATCATCAAGATAAACCTACATCCACCTTAGTAGTGGCTAAGGAGCTTGCCAATCCAGATCTTTTGATAGAAATAAAAGGAATAGCTGTTCTGGACTGAGTATTTATGATTATATAAATTTGAACCAATACTATGGATTTATGCTAGTATATCGTCTATACCACAAAATAATTTTAGCATAAGAATTTGAATTGGGGCTTATAATTACAGTTTAATTAGTTGAATATACCAATAATATTATTTCATTTAAAGAAGTTTAAAATAAGGAGGTTGGTATGGATAGAGAAGTTATTGTACCTGAAAATGTATATAAAA
>CAYTFF010000104.1:2693-4505 GCA_964437045.1 uncultured Dehalococcoidia bacterium | reverse complement strand
CCCACAATTTGAATAGTCTTATTAATTTAGCATTTATTGCTTACTACCTCTCCCCAAAAGAGTCAACACAGTTTATCAAAAGGTTAAGCATGCCTAAAAGTTGGGTGCAAATTGTGAAAGATACTATTGATTTAAGATCAATTACACCAGAATTAAGTAAAATTGATCTTAAATCAAGTAGGATAGTCAAGTATTTAGCGGGACATTGTTACGAGTCTATATTAGCAAATAAACTATTGACACAATCAAAAATAGCTAAAATCAGAATGGATGATTATATTAATGTTTTACAATATATACATCCCGAGTTATCAGGTTTAGAATTACTAGAGATGGGTGTTCCAGAAGGGCCATTAATTGCTCAATTTTTATCTGAAATATTAGTTGAAAAATTAGATGGACAAATTAAATCAAAAAGGCAAGAAGAAGAATTAGTAAAACAAAAATTATTTAACACAAGATCATTTTAATAATCCAACATAGTACAAGGAGATTAAATGAAAGCGGTCTACATAACTAAGCAAGGCGAATTAGACGTTTTAACCTATGGAGAAATTCCATACCCGGAGATCAATCCTAATGAAATAATTGTGAAGATAAAAGCCTGCGCACTAAACCGCTTAGATATATATACTAGATCAGGTGCTAGAGGGACAAAACGGAATTTTGAATCTCCTCATATTCTTGGTTCTGATATAGCCGGTGAAGTGGTAACAGTTGGAGCACTTGTAAATTCAGTGAAAGTAGGAGCTAGAGTTGTACTTAATCCCCGAGTAACTTGTGGAGAATGTAGATTTTGCCTAGCTGGCATGGATGAATTTTGCCAATCATCAAAAATGCTAGGAAGTACTATGAATGGTGGATATGCAGAATATATAAAAGTACCTGGAACAAACGCAATTATATTACCACCTAATATAAGTTTTGAAGAAGCTGCAGCAATGCCCACAGTGTTTATGCCATCATGGGCTATGATAGTCAGAAAAGCTCAATTGAAACCAATGGAAACAGTACTAGTTTTATCTGCCTCTAGTGGAGTTGGGACTGCTGCGATCCAAGTTGCAAAAAATTATATAGGAGCAAAGGTAATAACTACAACCAGTACCCAAGAAAAAGCTCAAAAAGCGAAGGAATTGGGAGCAGATGAAGTCATAATTTATCCCATAGATGATATGACCCAAGAAATAAAGAAATTAACCAATAATTATGGTATAGACGTTGTAATAGATCATGTTGGATCAGACTTTTGGGATGGTGCATTTAATGCCTTAGCAACAGGTGGTAGATATGGTATATGTGGGGTAAGCACTGGTTATAAATCACAACTTCATATGGGCAAATTATTCACAAAACAGTTAACTGTATTTGGGGTATTTATGGGTCGTAAAGAAGATCTTAGAACAGTTATCAAAATGGCTGAACGCAAAATTATTAATAGCGTAATACATAAAACATTTTCATTTAAAGATGTAGCAGAAGCACATCGTTTGATGGAAAGTCAACAGTTTTTTGGCAAACTAGTCTTAAAAATGTAACCTATTTACTGAACTATAACTTTAGATATTTGAATTGGATTGTTAGCCCTAAATTATTGTAATCTTCTTTGGTGAAACAGATATTGTTGAGCATATCCAGCAAATTCGCCAAAGTATTCAAGAGCCCACTCCCGGATTTTTGAATAATTAAATAGTTTTATACCGTACCAATCTTCAAGTGCTCTTTTAACCCATCTGTCTATTGGAAAAGCATCTGTCTTATCTAATGAAAATAGAAGAACACAGTCCGCAATTTTATTCCCTACTCCAGGAAGTT
>CAYTFF010000104.1:1940-2683 GCA_964437045.1 uncultured Dehalococcoidia bacterium | reverse complement strand
TCAATTTTTCCTTGGCTTTGGTATAGGATAGGTTTCTAAGCTCCATTAAATCGATCTCTCCTTCTGAAACAAGTTTAGCAACCTTAGCCACATATTTAGCTCGAAATCCTAGTTTAAGTTTTCTAAGTTTAGATTCTCCGACTTCTGCAAGTACATGAGGGGATGGGAAAGAATAACGTATGTTTTCATTAAATTTTATTGGTTGACCAAAATTTTCTGCTAGCGTTTCCATCGTGGAGCTTATCCTGATTATTTTTTAATTGCACTTGATATATTTGCATCCTTTGAAATCGATTCATATATTAAATCTAGGTCATCCTTTAATCCTAAATAATCTATCAAAATATTAGTGAATTCGCCTTCGTCTGTTGGAGTGCAATAAAATTCAGGACCTTGCCTAGTATTACGAATATATATTAAATTTTTAAATATAACCCCTTCGTACCAGTCATTCACAATCTTCCAGCGATGAGCTTGCCCACTTAAAAGAGTGCTTTCAAGGTCTAGCTTAACCCCAGTAGATAAAATCAAATACTTTCCTTCATCCACTTTAAAACATCATTCCGGAGATTTCTTAAAGGGTTAATATTCAAAGAACAACTTGGAAGAGAATTAATAAATGACTTGCCATAATTTCTTGACAATACGCGCCTATCCAGAACTACAACTACTCCCTTATCGGATTGACCTCTAATAAGGCGTCCAAAGCCCTGTCGAAATTTTAATATTGCTTGAGGTATCGC
>CAYTFF010000104.1:0-1919 GCA_964437045.1 uncultured Dehalococcoidia bacterium | reverse complement strand
AACTGTATCTGTTGTTACATTATAGGGTAATCTAAGGATTATTATGGCTTTTAATATACCACCTGGCATATCCACACCTTCCCAAAAGCTACTAGTTCCCAATATTACGGAATTAGGATTTTTTAGAAAACTTGTGGCAATACGTTTGGGAGATCCATCTAAACCTTGTGCCATTACCTGAATACTTGGATCAATATTAGCTCGTATGAATGCGGAAGTACTACGTAAAGCATTATGAGACGTGAAGAGAACCATAGTGTGCCCTTCAAGAACCGATGCCACATCTAAAATACCTTTTTCAAGAGCTGCTTGATAAGCCCATGAATTAGGTTCAGGCATATCTTCCGGAATACAAAGTAGAGCTGCATTCTTATAGTCAAATGGAGAACCTTTTAAAAGTTCATCCGTTTCTGTAAGGCCAATTCTTTGTTTTATATGCTCAAAATTACCTTTAGCGGTGAGAGTTGCACTGGTCAAAATTACACTCGACTTCTGGGAAAACAATAGCTGGTTTAATTGAGTTCCCACATTTAACGGAGCCACGTTCATTGTAATTGCGTCATCTCTTTTCGATTTCAGAATCCAATAGATATAACTCAAACTAGAATTAACAATAAATTCTTCTAATAAATTTCTAATATCTTGATAGCCTACAATAGATTTGGACAAGTCCATTGTGATTGCTTGATGTTGAATATTGTCGAATTCTTCTAAATCTTCAATAGATTCTAATAAATCTTGTAACCTTTGTTCTCCTGATTTTAGAGATAAATTAGCTTTTTCCCAAGCAATTTCAATTTTAGTCCACTGTGGTTGCTTTCTAAGATTTTCTATTATCCTAAGAGTCTGATTTCCATCAACAAATTGTTGTTCATGAGCTCTCATAAATTGATTAATTGACAAGAATAAATCATCAATCCATTTCCTATTGTCAGTAACTACTGGAATCAATTTTCCAATAAATCCTTCAACCGATTTTCTTCGATTGTTACCTATTTTTGGAATCTTAGAAAAACTCTCTATTTTTTTTATCAATTCTCCATTTTTAGCTAATATATTCAGATGGTTTTCGATGTAATTCTGGGAAACCTGGAATCCTAGATGCTTAGTTGCCTCACTTTCAAGATTATGGGCTTCATCTATAATTACAACATCGTATTCTGGTATTAATCCACCACCCATTGCTAGGTCGGTCATCAAAAGTGCGTGGTTGACTACAATTATATTGGCATTTGTTGCCTGTTCTCTCGCAGATGAGAGATAACATATTTTATTCATCGAAGGACAAGACTTCACTCCTTGCGCGGAAATTCGGGGCCAAAGCATGCCTGGTCTACCAGCAAGATTTAATTCTTCAACATCCCCTGAAGAGGTTTCGTTAAGCCAGACGGCTATTTTACCTAAAAATCGTACTTCATCCGATGTGTAATTTTCATTTTGGAAATAATTCGATAAACTTTTCAAACAAACATAATTGTTTCTACCTTTTAAAGGAGCAACCAGGAAATTTTTAGGGAAATTCGGGGTTTCATTCAAAGCAGTTATAGCAGCTTGAATATCTTTTTTAATTAATTGTTCTTGGAGATTGATCGTGTTTGTTGAGATTACTACCCTTTTATTGTTAAAAGCCGAGTGAAGAGCTGCTGGTAATATATATGCTAATGACTTACCTGTACCAGTTCCTCCTTCCATAACTAAATGTCGTTTCGAATTGATTGCTGAGGATACAGCAATAGCCATATCAAATTGCTCCGATCGGGATTCATAATCGGGTAAAGATTTAGCCAACGGGCCATTTATTGACATTATTGAACGAATTTGATTTTCATCTATCTGTGTTGAATTTTCACCGCTACTAAGTTTTTTCTTAAACTCTTAGGCAATTACCTTTGGTTCAAATATTTGTTCGGCAAATATCG
>CAYTFF010000103.1:0-4543 GCA_964437045.1 uncultured Dehalococcoidia bacterium | reverse complement strand
CTGAGCTACCTCGGCATACCAACAGCTAATGTTAAGCGTGCCAATCGCCAAGTGTCAAGGTAATGAAGATATTCAATGCTCTCTTTTTCTTATATGTTGTCTTATCAGAATACTTTAGTTAAGCTTATTGAATGAAAATCCTCCACTTCGCCGACCTACATATTGGTGTAGAAAACTATGGGCAACCAGACCCACAAACTGGATTGTCTACCAGGCTAAAAGATTTCCTTTATACATATGACTATCTTGTTTCATTTGCTATTGAGAATAAAGTTGATCTTGTCTTATTTTGCGGCGATGCCTACAAAAGTCGAGATCCATCACAAACTCACCAGCGTGAATTCGCTAAGAGAATTGATGAACTTGCACGCGCGGATATACCTGTCTTCTTATTAGTTGGAAACCATGACTTACCACACACACTAGGCAAAGCCAGTGCTTTAGAAATTTTCCCAACTTTACAGGTTCCAAACGTCCATATAGGGGAAAGATTACAAACATTCAAAATACAAACAAAAAACGGGCCAATCCAAATTCTAGCTGTACCATGGATTCGCAAAGGCTCTTTTCTTGCTCGCGAAGAAACGAAAGGTCTTACGGCCGAACAAATAAATGAATCTATCCAACAACAACTTACGGAAGCAATTAAAATGGAGGCGGATTCTCTAGATCCTACTATACCTGCAATATTAGCAGCGCATGTATCCCTGGACAAAGCTACCACAAGCTCTGAACAAAGCATGATGCTGGGAAAAGACCATGTACTTTTTTACAGCAACGTGGCATTACCAGTTTTTGAGTATGTGGCTTTAGGACATATCCATAAACATCAAATAATTGGACATAAACCTATGGCTGTATATTCAGGTAGCTTACAACGAATAGATTTTGGAGAGGAAAAGGACACAAAAGGATTCTGTATTATAGAAATCGATCCAGAACAACAACAGGGTGAAAGATTAAAGAATTTTGAGTTTATACCCGTAGATGCTAGACGACTGATAACTATAAAAGTTGAAATTGAAAATAGTGATGCAGACCCTACCAGAAAAGTACTAAAAGCTATTGAGGAGTATTCTATAGAAGAGGCAATTGTTAGGGTACAGGTTAAGGTAAATGAGCAAATGGAGGCCTTTGTACGTGATACTGAAATTTATCAGGCAGTTAAGTCAGCTTATTATGTTGCTTCCGTATCAAAAGATATAATCAGAGAAACCCGCACACGACTTGGGGAAGACTACTCTAAAGGTATCACACCGACGCAAGCTCTTAAGGCGTATTTCGAGAGTAAAAACATCTCCGAGGATAGGGCAAAAATTCTTATGGATTATGCTGAACAAATAATGATAGAAGATGATTAAAAGTTATGATTTTTTAAAAAATATCAGCTGCATTTATGTTTCACGTATCCCAAAACTGATTTATCACACTAAAAATTGTGAACTGAAAGACATTGTTTAAATTTGTTGTAAATAATTTTTATTCAAGGTTTTTCCCAGCATTGGGATACCGTGATTTCAGAATACTGTGGTCAGCCGAGGTATTTTCTCATTCGTCTGCTTGGGCTCTAATTGTGGCGAGAGGAGCACTAGCCCTTACCTTAACAAACTCTGCATTATGGCCAGCCCTAGTAACATATGCAGCTATGATACCATCTTTCGTACTATCTCCTGTTGCCGGGTATCTATCAGACCGTTTTGATAGACGGAAAGTGCTTTCATGTGCCTATGCGCTTAACCTTATACATGCCCTAATCCTCGCTCTTCTCGTTGTTACAGGGTGGGTTAATGTCTGGCATCTAGTAATATTGGCATTATTCAATGGGTCTTTTAGAACCATTCAAATGTCAGCAGGTCCAGCGTTACTGCCAAACACTGTAAATAAAAAATATATCTTTAACAGTGTTGCTCTATCCCAAGCAGCACACCAAGGTTCTAAATTCACAGGCCCACTAATGATCCTTTGGGTTACAGGCATGGAAGACTGGGTGTTCTTTGCCTCAGCAGGTCTGTATGCCGTAGGATTAATCCTAGTGCTCAATATTAGAACCTACTCAAAAGGCGAACTAATCTCTGGCCCTGGTTTTCAAACAACGATACAAAACATGGTAGCAGGTATTTCATATATCTATAAAAACCCCCTTATTCTTGCTCTAGTATTATTTGTGGTAGCTCACTGTGGTCTTACTATGTCTTTTGAATCCTTATTTCCAGTCATTTCCAGAGATACATTGGGAATGGAACCAGGAGCTGGATTTATGGCTGGGATTGGAAATCAGATGGTAGCCTTTG
Organism: uncultured Dehalococcoidia bacterium; assembly: GCA_964437045.1. GTDB lineage: Bacteria > Chloroflexota > Dehalococcoidia > Lucifugimonadales > CAYTFF01 > CAYTFF01. Next base: position 2,252 of record CAYTFF010000103.1, on the reverse strand, counting down.
GTGGACCCGCATTTAAGACAATAGTAAGCATAGGAGGCATTAGTAGTGACAAATTAAAAGGACGCCTGATTCTGATACTAGGTATATTAAGTGGTATAACACCCATAATTCTAGGTATGTCAACTAATCTACCTATGGCAATGCTCGCTGCTGCAGGTATGGGTAGCTCTCAAGCAGGCTTCATGGCATTGACCCAGGGCATGATGCAAACTCTCACACCAGATGCAATTCGAGGAAGGGTTATGAGTATTTATAGTTGGCACATACTTGGGTTTATGGCTACATTTAATCTCATAAATGGCAGCATCACTGTGGTGACTCCACTTACTGCTTCTCTTATCCTTGGTCTAGGTGGAATTAGTTTCCTAATTCTTACTGCGATATCCTTCAGCAATAAATCCATGCGCATGATATATAAAGGAAAATACCAACCAGAAATTAAATGAATTCTTCAAAACAAACTTTGAGGAATCAATAATTGAAGTAGATACTAGAATCCACCTTAAGTATGATACTGTGTCATGAGTTTATATAGGAAAATCATGAATACATCAATTAAACGATATCTGATATTTTTTGTACTGATTACGTACGGGATCCTTCTAATTGGTTGTCAAAATCCCAAATATAACAACCATACTGAGGTTAGTGCCATTCTAGGCGCATCTGAGTTTCTAGTTGGGAATAATCGTGTTCCATTTGGTCTTGTCAAGAACAATGGGGAGACGTTAACTAATCCATCTATGGTAGAACTGATGTTATATAAAATTGAACCAAATGGTAACGATATATATAAGGGGAAAACAGAGGCAATTTTCACAGAGATTACAGGATCAACCCCACACAAACATGAAGATGGTCACATACATCTTCATACCGAAACAAAAGGTATATATATAGCTAGTACAGTATATTTTGATGAGGTTGGAATATGGGAAATACGTATTAACACAAATCAAGGTAAGGATAATAATTCAAGACTAGCAAGTATGGCATTAAATGTTATACCTAAATCAAAAACAATAGAGATAAACGATTTGATCCCTAAAAGCATTAATACAACTAGTCAGGATATTGAAAATCTATCAGAAATCACGACACATACCCCACCAATACCAGAATTTTATAAAATTACAGTTGCGCAAGCCTTAAATGAACAAAAGCCAATTGTTGTGGCATTTGCAACACCTGGTTTTTGTAACAGTCAAATGTGTGGACCAGTAACAGACGTGGTGGCACAAACTTACACCAGTTTCAAAGACACTGTGAATTTTATCCATATAGAACCATGGGATTTGAATATAGCGAGAAATACAGGTAGGCTGCAGCCATCTGATGTAAGTTTAGAATGGAATATCCCATCGGAACCTTGGGTATTTGTTGTAAATTCATCAGGGCAAGTAACAAAACGCTTTGAGGGATTATTCAGCAAGACCGAACTCTCAAACGCCCTTGAGGAAGTCCTTAGCTCGAAGTAAAATTAATAAACTAGTTTAAAAAATACGGCCAGTAACAAGGATTTAAGATAATTAGAATACATAATCATAAGATCAATCCTAATAACAATTTCTATACAAAATGGTTGTTGAATATATTATTAATAACCGTATTACTGATTTTTATAGTAACAACGTCAATTTGGCTTACAGTAAAATCATCAAACCATCTTGGTTTTGTCGTCCAAGTAAATACGAATCAGGCAGGTGATTTAATTTTGATCTGCCCTCTAGGCAGCCATTATATACCTTTAATAAAGAACAATTAATATTCGAATATTTTGAATGAGGAAATATAAAATAGAAATTTGCCTTTAATTTTCATCCCTTTTCATATTTACCTATTATTATCATGCATATATCCCAGACCTTTGCTATAATTAAAAGGGTGAATACTCTTCTTGATCTGCAGGATATCTCTGATAATCAATAATATCTTATGATCTTATAAAGTAAGGAGTTTTTGTGACTATACTATATGTAACCTCCGACGTAGAAGGTGCTGGTAAAACAGCTTTTGCGACGGCATTAGCTAAAATTTTATCTGATAGTCAGAAAGTTTCCTTAATTAGACTTTCATCTTCCAAAAAACTAAATAATGATAATCTAAACAATAATGCAAATATTTTTGAAAGCATCCCGATCGAAGTTATTAATTCAGACGAGAATTCATCTATTAAATCAATAAAGTCTGCTAGTGGCAAATATGATGTTGTAATAATAGAGTGGTATTCTGGCCTGGATAGTTAATCATCT
>CAYTFF010000102.1:0-4611 GCA_964437045.1 uncultured Dehalococcoidia bacterium | reverse complement strand
AACAAAATGGATGTTCCCAATAGAAGATAGTATTGAACCAGTCTATGCAACTCCTGTAATGAGCAACGATGGAATTCTTTATATAGGTGGATACGATGGGGATGTATATGCTATAAATACTACTAACATCAATAGTGTAGCCAACGTACCAACCTTAGATGAATCTAGAATTTTTTCGTCAGATGGTAGTATTATATCAAGCCCAATTATAAATGGGGATACAATTTTCATAGCGTCATCCAATGGTTCAATCTATTCAGTAAATAGAACCAACGGAGCCTTGAATTGGAAATTTGAAACTGGTAATAAAATTTGGTCTACTCCGGTTATAGATGAATCCATTATTTATTTTGGATCTCTAGACCACAAAGTTTATGCCTTAAATATTGAAAATGGTACCGAATTATGGAATTTCCAAACTAATGCTGCAATTGCAGCCCAACCGTTAGTAATTGGTGAAAAAATATATATTGGTTCATTTGACGGTATTTTTTATTCTATTGAAAAAAATACCGGCCAAGAAATAGCAAGGTTTGAAGCTAATAGTTGGTTTTGGGCTACCCCATTACACAGTACGCCTACCATATATATCGGTTCATTTGATCATAATCTTTATGCTCTAAATGAAAAAACATTGACATCGGTATGGTCAAGACCATTAGAGACAGATGGTCAAATAATTGGAGGACCAGTAATAATAGATAATTGGATAGCAGTACCATCAGATGATGAAAATATTTATGTTGCAAATAAATCAAATGGAGGAGAATTACATATATGCAATGTTGAAACATCTATCAAAGCTGACCTCTCGACAGATGGCGATATTATATACGCAGTTGGTATAGATAAATCTATACGAGCAATCAGGATAGATATTAATGGAAATCCAAATGAAATTTGGACTAGATACACTGACAAAGATTATCCTGAACCAAGAACAGCAGCAAAAGTATGCTAGAAATGGTTTTTAAAGACATATGGAAGTAATATCTTTTATTTGGAATGAAATAGTAATTCGACCAATGCTTAATAGCTTGGTAATACTTTATGCTGTACTGTTCAATAATTTTGGACTAAGCATAATCTTTTTTACTATATTTATTAGATTCATTACATTACCTCTAATGCTGAAGCAGCTTCGTCAAACTAAAGCAATGACAAGCCTACAACCTAAGATCAAAGAACTCCAACAAAAATATTCAAAAGATAAGCCGAGACTTTCACAGGAAACAATGAAATTGTACAGGGAATCTGGAGTTAACCCTATAGGTTGCTTAGGCCCTATGATTATACAACTTCCCATATTGATAGGACTTTACCAAGCAATCATACAAATTATACCAGGTACCCCAGAATCATTGGCTGATCTCTCAGCCAAATTTTATGCTTGGGTACCATTAGTTAACGAAGCAACCCCTATCGCTACTACCTTTTTATGGATGGACTTAGCAAATTCTGCACAAGCAGAAAGACAATTATGGCTCCCAATACTGGTTGGTGCATCGACATGGATGCAACAAAAAATGATGACTACCAATTCAACAGATAGTACTCAAGCCCAAACTAATAAGATGATGCTTTGGATGATGCCCCTAATGTTAGGTTTTCTGACATTGTCATTCCCTATTGGTCTTGGATTATATCTTTTAATCTCTAATATCATAGGGATCATCATTCAATATTTCGTAACAGGATGGGGTAGTTTATTTAGTTTTTCAAAACCTGCGGAAATCGAAAAACCGACGGAAGCAGTAAATACTGACGAAAAGGAGAATCCCACAGATGGAACCAATACAAGTGACGGCCAAGACGATAGAAGAAGCAATAGAACTAGCACTAAAGGAGCTAGACGCAAACAGAGAAGAAGTAGAAATAGAAATCGTTAGCCGAGGTAAAACCGGCATACTAGGTATAGGAGGCGAGCCAGCTAAAGTAAAAGTAGCAAGACTACTAGATCCCTCTGAAACAGTCTTAATTGCCCAAGAAATAATCAACAATATATTAAGTAAATTAAAGGTAATGGCAACAACACATATAAGACCACCATCAGAAGAAGATGAAGATCGAACTCATTTTGAGATTGAAGGTGATGATGCTGGATTGCTTATTGGACGCCGGGGAGAGACTTTACAGTCATTTCAATTCTTAGTTAATTTTATCCTTAGAAGACGTTTAAAAGATTATGCATCTATAATACTGGATGTAGAAGGATATAAGGAACGAAGGAATAGGACATTAAAATCTCTAGCCCTCAGAATGGCAGATAGAGCTATTCGCTACAGGAATTCTGTGACATTAGACCCAATGTCACCTAGCGAACGGAGAATTATCCATATGGCTTTATCTAATCACACCAAAGTTTCAACAGAAAGTATAGGTAGTGGAAGTGACAGAAGGGTCACGATCAATCTAAAAACTTAAATTTTGAGTATATTAGCTTAAGTATAAATATTATCTTTATTTCCTTAATGTAAATTCTATTGCTATACTATACTGACCTTCATGCTATAAACAAAAAGGTGTATGATGCGTACCTTGCGTCTAGCGTTGGCTCAAATAAATACAATTGTTGGTGACCTTAAAGGCAATACCAAAAAGATTACCTCATATATTCAAAGAGCCCAAAAATTAAAGGCTGACCTTATAGCATTTCCTGAACTTGCAATAACAGGATATCCTCCCGAAGACCTTGTTTTCAAATCTCAATTTATTAAAGAAAACCTCAACCAACTGAACTCGATAATAAAGTCCTCAGAAGATATTACTTGTATAGTAGGATTTGTGGATTCAACGGATAACTTATATAACGCAGCAGCGATTATTTCAAATTGTAAACTTGCTGGCGTTTACCATAAAATCCATCTTCCTAATTATGGTGTTTTTGATGAAAAAAGATATTTTGTTCCTGGGGACACTCCTTCTATTTATACAATAAACGGAATCAATATTGGGATTAATATCTGTGAAGATATTTGGTACAAAAATGGTCCTACAAAAGCCCAGGCATCTAGTGGCGCAGAGATTTTGATAAATATTAATGGGTCACCATTTCATTCTGGCAAAGGTATAGATAGAGAAAATATGTTGTCAGACCGTGCACATGATAACAATATTTTTGTTGCTTATTTAAATATGGTGGGGGGGCAAGATGAACTAGTCTTTGATGGCGGCAGTATGATCTTCAATTCTAAGGGTTCATTGATTTTGAAAGCAAGCCAATTTGAAGAGGAAATGAGAATTATAGACTTAACCATCCCTTCAAATGATGCCAAGATATTTAATAGGTCTCCTAATGTCATTAAGGAAGAGAGAAAATATAACAATATAGAGCTTGTTCACATTTCCAAGTATAAAAATATAGTAAAACCGATGATTGATACTGTAAAAAGTAAAACTTATGACAAGATTGGGGAAATTTATGCCGCCTTAGTACTCGGGACCAGAGATTACGTACACAAGACAGGTTTTAAGAAGGTTCTAATAGGAATGTCTGGAGGCATAGACTCAAGCTTAGTTAGTGTTATAGCTAAAGATGCGCTAGGCAAAGACAATGTCCTAGGGATAGCAATGCCATCAAGATATTCATCGGACGGCAGTTTAACAGATGCAAAAGCCTTGTCTGAAAATATAGGTATAGAATTGTGGACGATCAATATTGATAAACTATTCTCAGATTATCTTGATACATTAAGCAAAAGATTTCAAAACACCGTGAGTGGAATAGCAGAAGAAAATCTTCAGGCAAGAATTAGGGGTACCATATTAATGGGAATTTCCAACAAATTTGGCTGGTTAGTTATAACAACAGGCAATAAAAGTGAATTAGCTGTGGGCTATTCAACTCTTTACGGTGATATGGCTGGTGGCTTTGCTATCATCAAAGATGTACCTAAAACCCTGGTTTATTCTTTGGCAAAATATCGTAATTCTACTACTAATAAAGAAGTTATTCCTCACAATGTGTTAACTAAGGCACCAAGTGCCGAATTAAAACCAAACCAATTTGATCAGGACAATTTGCCTCCATATCAAGTATTAGACCCAATCTTAACAGCTTATGTTGAGAAAGATTACTCATTAAGCGATATTGTTGAAATGGGGTATGATAAAGTTACTGTTGAGAAAGTGATTAAACTAGTCAATATTAATGAATATAAAAGAAGGCAATCCCCACCTGGCATAAAGATAACCCCAAGAAATTTTGGTAGAGACCGAAGGATGCCCATTATTAACCTTTATGATCCCTACTAAATTTGTTTAACCTAGTCCCTGAATTGTTTTTCTAATTTCTTTAAAAGATTAACCATCTGGATAGCTCCAGTTGCAGATTCATAGCCTTTATTTCCAGATGTACCGCCAGATCTCTCTAATGCCTGATCCATATCATTCGTTGTCAATATACCAAACATTATAGGTACCTTAGTTTCTAATAATATTTTAGATATCCCACTAGACACCTGTGTGGAAACATATTCAAAGTGAGGGGTTTCTCCTCTTATCACTGCACCTAAACAAATTAGCGCATCAAATTTCCCAGTCACTGCAAGTTGTTTAGCAACAAGTGGAATTTCAAATGCCCCTGGAACCCATACAATTTTAATATCAGAA
>CAYTFF010000101.1:0-4614 GCA_964437045.1 uncultured Dehalococcoidia bacterium | reverse complement strand
GCTCGAACCTCCAGTAACTTTCCCGCGTGGAACTAACATATCCCCTGCGAGATCAGTTGTTCTGGCTTTGAAATTCCAACTATGTTTACCAGTTAGAAGTTCTTGAGATCCGGCAAGATTCACCCATTTGATTTCATCAGGGAGTTGGTCTACATTTGGGTAATCTGGGCCAGCTTCTAAAAGAAGTATTGAAAGGTTAGGATCCTCAGACAACCTTGTTGCTAGTATTCCGCCAGCTGAGCCAGAACCTATTATAATTAAGTCATATTTCATTTTATATTATCCTCCTTAATTATTTGAAGCATTAACGTTACAGTACAGTCAAAAGAAGATTTAAATATATATCTTATAATTCAATCCATTCTTAATTCAAAGATTAGTCTTATATTGACCTTATAAAGCTATTAACTGCCTGCACAAAGTGTTTTGTCTGTTCTCTAAATGCATAATGGCCAGAACCGTTCACGATAACGGCTTGAGAATGCTTTACATTATTTAATATTAAATTAATTGTATCTAAGCCAGCTGGAGAAAATCTGGCAGATGGATCATTGTACCCCCAAATAATCATTGTAGGAATTGTGAGTCGTCCTTCTTTTATCCAGACTTGAGTTTCATCAATTCGTTTTTCCATATCGATCTTGAACTGATTTTTAAGACTTTCCCACATAGAAGCAGCTTTTTTAAATTGAGCTGAACCCATTATTTTTAATGTATCTTCAATCCAATCTTCAGTTATATGGTTGAATGAGTATGAATTGATTTCCTTCATAAATCTTATAAACTTTCTAGGGTCAGTAATTTTCTGAGCTTTCCTGTCGCGTTGCTTATACCAATTTTGAGGAGCAGTTGGCATCAACGTTCCACTGTCAATTATTATTACGGAGCTTGCTACTTCTGGATATTCCATTGCGAGTCTGGAAACCGTATAACCCCCCCTTGAATGACCTATTAAATGTGCTTTTTTAATCCCCATGACTTTCATGAAATTATATGTGTGCTGTATGGTGGTGCCAATGACAAAGTCAGAGGCATTTTCAGGACAATCAGATGCACCTTGCCCAGGTTTATCAAATGCGTAAACATGGAAATATTTTCCCAATATCTCCAAACTTGTACCCCAGTCCATGGCTGTAGAAGGGTAGCCAAATTGACCTCCATGTACCAATATCATTGGTTCTCCATCGCCGACTTCAAAGTATCTAGTTTTTATTCCTGATATATCTGCGAAAAGGGGCTTTATCAAAAGTATCTCCAATTTAGTTATATTTTCTAAGTAATAGGAGTATATTTCATATAAGGCGCAAAATAAACAGGCCCAGCAATTTGCTGGGCCTGTTATCATTTATTCTTAAATCGAGGCTATTTGCTTATCTATCTAACCATAGGAGATGTTATTTATAATATGATTATCTTAATCACAAACTAGCCAGAAGGCTCCCTTTGCCTAGGATAGGTTCATGAATCCCTAAGTTATTGAAAATATCCCAAAAAAGTGCTTCATTACTCGCTATTACAGGTTTTTGAAGGTCATATTCTAATGGCTCTATTACGTCAATAGTTCTTACACCACCACCAGATACTACTATGCAATCAGCACCAGGAGCTTCCTGAGCTACTAACTTTGCAGCCTGATATGTATAACTCATTGGATAACGCCATCCTATTTCTTCTAAGTTTTTTTGGGAAGAGAATAAACCTTGTGTTGTCCAATTTTGCATAGCCAATACCTTTATTCCGGCTTGTTCAAGGAAGTCAGTATATTTCGTAGCTAGCTCATCATCATAATAAGTGCAGGCAACTGCTACAGATTTATAGCCTTGTGATTTAATTGCATTAATTACTGAAAGCCCCATTAATACTATTGGGGTTTTAGTTTTTCTTTCGAGCTTCGCATGTAGTTTTTTTGTGAAATTGAGTCCTCCTTCAGAGGCAAACGAGAATGGTGTGCCAATTTGAGCAATAATATCAGACCCAACCTCTGCTAAGGCATCAGTACATTCCTCTAATTTCTTCACTGCTTCGGAAAGATTTTTTGCCCTTACCTTGAAGTTTTTCATGTATGGGAAAGTTTGAGTAATAGCAAGGCCCTCTGGTGCAATACGTAGGAAATCCATGGCAACCGTATCGAAAAAAGGAGTTCCTATAAATCCTACTTTGCCACGCCAGCCTGGATCTTCAAGCCACCTTTGTAGTGGTCTTCCTTCTAAAGGCATTATTAGAACTCCTTAAATCATCTGTATGTGATTGTGGGATTGTTAAACAGGTGGACCATATAGTCCGCAACTTAATACCATATCTCTGAGGACATAACCGCCTATCAAAATATTAATGCAGGCAATAATTAGAAGAGTTGTTTCTACCCCTTGAAGACTTAATATGCCTAAAATGGGTATGGATATTATTAATAAAGGTATAAATAGTCCTATTAATACAACTCCAATCCAAAAATACCATCTTTTTTCACCATTAATCAATATTCTGACCGATTGTCTGGCGGGAACGGATGATGTTGCCATACCATACACATATATAAAAAGTAAAAATCCACTCCCTAATAGCAATCCTAATATCAAAGGCCATAGGACTACACCAATAGTATTAAGCTCATCAGCGCTAACGGTAAATATAGATATTATTGGTATAATGGCGGTTCCGCCGAGGAATGAATAGCTAGTATAGAGGATTGGTAGTAAAGGTGTATTCCAGAATGCAATACTGTTCCAAGATGAAAGGACTAATCCACTATATGTCATAAAAGCCAATGCAAATATCATTACAAAAATCCGTATCATCGTTGCCATATTTGTACCATCTGCCCATGGTAAATCATCAATTAAAGATGGTAGCATGACAAGTATTCTTAGGAGCATTAAAACGGTAACAATAAAGGCTCCACGACTAACCCAACTATTTCTGATATTTCTAAAAACATTCCATGCCTTCCATCTAACACCAGGACCTAAGTGGCTAAATAAAATCAATAAGGATATAGATGCTATAACAATACCAAGCCAGCCTCCCCAGTCTGCTGTTTTTTGATCTATAATTGAGAGTTCCCTAAGGAGTAATTCTACAAAGATTAACCCCCCGCTTGCTCCTGCTAAGAATAGATAAAAAGCTATACGCCAATCCCATGCTCGTTGTGGCCAAAACTCAATTCGAAATGGCCTGGATTCACTATGAAGAGCTTTATTGGGTTTCGACATATTTATTCTCCATCTTTAGTGGTTGGGTTGTCATAAACTCCACTTATCCCAGCCCCTCCTTTGCCAGTCAAATAAAATAAGCTCGGCTTAGTTCCAAGTTCCGCTCGAGGGCTGAAATGGTTTTTTTGCTTCAACTTTAAGTTTATACGGCTTTCTTGATCATGTAGGTCTCCATAGTCTAATGCATCGACTGGGCATGCCTCTACACATGCTGGTGCAAGACCTTGGTCAATTCTGTGATAGTTAAAATGACATTTTTGCGCTGTGCCTATTTTCATTCCGCGACCATCTTCCCTCTTGATCCTTTCAAAAGATGTTAATCCTTTTGTTGAATCATTATTAGGAGATGATTTAAATGGGTTACTAAACAGGTTACGCTTAAATTTTTCAAATCCTGAAATTTCTTCTCCGTAATATCCCTCGTCTCCATCCCAACGATAAGGTACATCATATGGACAGGCTGTTAAACAGGCCATTGAACCTATACAGACATCATTATTTACGAATACAATACCGTCTTTTCTTTGAACGAAAGCTCCTGTTGGGCAGGCAGAAACACATGGCGGATTTGCGCAGTGATTACATCGTACTGGCACGAATGTTCTTCCTGTTTCCTCATTGGATTCCAGAACCCTCATCCAATGAATATTTAGCGGAGTTCCATTTTCTGCTTTGCACGCTATAACACAACTTTGACACCCTACACATCTTTCTAGGTCAATTGTAAATCCCCAGCGTACCATTTAAACCTCCAGTGCTATATTATTAAATTATCCACCTACAATGGGAGCCACAAGCATAACATCAAGTGTGGATTCGCTTGGTAGTTTAGCATCTATATTATTTAATTCATCAAGGCTTTCACCGTTTAATGATATTAATAAAACCGGATTGACAGTGTTTCCTTGAATAACAACGTATCGTTCAAAATCTGGTTTGTTAGTTTTCTTTAACTGATCTAGCAGTTCTCGTATTGTAGCTCCAGTTGGCATTTCTAAAAACTGCTCTTTTTTCTCAACAAGACTTCGTATTGGACCAAAGAAGCGAATTTTCACTTGGGTCATAACTAGTTTTCCTTACTATCAATTTTAGTTATTTTAACTCTTAAACATTGGTCTAATGAAGCTCCTACAAAGTCCAAGTGATCATCATCGAAAGTAATAAGGGAATTAAAATGTATCCCTGTAGGTTTCTTAGACCCCGTTGCAGCTTGAGACCAGCCTCCAGCCTCTCCAAGCACAGCAGCTACTTCAGGATGTATGGCGGAAGTAACCTTAAGTTTACCTTGAGCTTTGAAGCGCCTTCATCTTTTCTTTCCATCTGTATGGTTTGTCCGGGGAGTCCTGCGCAAACCCTGAACACCACGAAAATTTGCGATCGCAATCTCTTGCACTGGCCGAGAGTA
>CAYTFF010000100.1:0-4639 GCA_964437045.1 uncultured Dehalococcoidia bacterium | reverse complement strand
AATTAAACTAAATTTTTAACTTTCCCACATCACTCTGCGCGAATTATCTCAGCTACATAGCCTATATATTCAAGTTATTCAGATTCAAAATTCTGATGGGCGTTTTGTACATAAGGAGCAGCAGTCTGTACAGGATTACCAGGCTGCATAGCAACAGCATAAAAACGAAGTGGCTCATCATATGGATTTTGAGTTCCATGCCAGACATTAGCTGGAATAAAAACAAAATCTCCTGCCTTCACTTGGTATTCTTTATCACCAACTATTTCTACCCCACGGCCACTTAAATAATACTTAACAGCCTCATTATGCCTATGATACTTACCGCCTCCAGTTTTTGGCGCTAGTTCACCCATGAATGCCATCAAAGTGGATGCATCAAACCCTCTTTCAGGTGTGATAATGGGAGTTGTTTTTAGAGTAATTTTACCGTCGAGTGGTTTTACTAGTGGTCCTTCTTGCCATTCTAATTCTTCTCCTTTTACGTGGATTCTACCTTCATGTCTTCTATTCTCTAATTCCATATCGTACTCACCAAGCCTCTGAACAAGCTCATATCTTTGTCTGGCTAACTCCTCAGAGCTAAGGCTAGAAAAATTTGAATCTTCTGGCATTTTGTCCTCCCTTTTAAAGGTTTATTGATCTGCTAGGCGGATTAATGAAAATACATAAATATGTTCAATTAATTTAGTATCTGTTTAGATCAGTATTTTGTCAATATAGTCTTCAGCAAATCAAAATTTGATTGAGTGTTGATTATAATTTTGTTATGAAATTCACCTTACAACCTTGACAGAATTACCCTTTAAGGTGTAGAAAAGCACTGATTCAAATTTCTTTGTTATTAATCCCTATGACAAAATTATCAAATTCCGAAAATAATATGGTGATATCAGTAATACCGCATATACTAAAACTTCTAGATTTAGATGGGATACTGGGCGTTCTTCAAGGTACAAATTGCAAGGACTGTAATGCTATATCAATAGGAGCAAACCGGTACTGCCCTAATTGTACTTCTCAAAATGTACACACCCAAGACCTATCAACCAATGGGATTTTGACAAATTATACGATAGTCAGACGGGCAGCTGCTTCATGGGATGGTCCAGTACCATATATATTAGTGGATGTCTTATTACCAGAAGGTGTAAATGTAGCTGCCGAATTAATCGATTGTCCTCCTTCAAAAGTATATGAAGGCATGAAGGTTGATCTTGCTCTCCGCAAAGGAGGCCTAGATAAAAATAACAACTCCATCATAGTATACAAATGGATCCCATCAGATAATTAATCTAAAGGAAGATTGGAAGAGGAAAATTATGGGAAAATCAATAAATAGACGTCCAGTAGTTGTAGCAGGTATAGGACTTCATCCATTTGGAAGGTTTCCTGATAAGTCTACCGCTGACATGGTTAAAGATGCAGTACAATCTGTACTTGATGATTCCCATTTAAGCTATAAAGATATTGAAGTAGCGTACTACACACATGTTTATTATCAAGGTGCATCCCCAGGGGAACGATATTTGATGCCCTTCGGGCTAACTGGAATACCTATACTTAATATAGAAAACGCCTGCTCAAGTGGAACTACAGGTATTTGGCAGGCTTACTGGTCAATTGCAGCTGGACTTTTTGATTGTGCACTTATTGTCGGTGCTGAGAGAGTCCCGAAGGGACCAGTCGAGATTACAGAAGAAGGCGACCCTCAAAAATTTATTGGTGATGATCATATGATGGCTCAATATGCCATGAAAATGCGGAAATATATGAACCAACACCAAGCCACAGTTGAATCCATCGCAGAGGTTTCAGTCAAGGCACACTTCAATGCATCCAAAAATCAATTTGCACAATTTAATAAGGAATTTTCTATTGAAGATATCTTAGATTCCAGAATGATTGCGGATCCATTAACTTTATTTCAATGTTGCCCAACATCAGAAGGGTCAGCTGCTACTATTCTTATGTCTGAAGAAAAATTTAAACAAATATCTAAAGGCATAAACCCTATATATATTCGTAGTGCAGAATTAGCAACAAGTCAATTCATCAACAACGAAATTAAGAAACAAGATCAAACCGAATTTGCTGCAGAAAAAGCATATCTTAGCTCAGGTATTAATCCAGATGAAATAGATCTAGTACAGGTACATGATGCCGCTACAATTGGAGAAATTCTCCAGTTGGAGTTACTTGGGCTTATATCAAAAGGCGAGGGCTGGAAAGCAACCAAGGAAGGCCGTACCAGTCTCTCTGGCGATTTACCAGTTAATACAGATGGAGGACTTCAGGCCATGGGACACCCATTTGGCGCATCTGGTATAAGAATGCTTCATGAAATCGTAACCCAAATTAGAGGAGAAGCTGGAGAACGCCAAATAAGAAAAGCGAACACAGGCTTAATCCAATGCTCCGGTGCTGGGGGAATATCCAGCGTATCAATTGTATCTAATAATTAGGCTAAGCAACCTGACTTATAGCTTTTTCAAGGATTCCTAATGCCTGATCTATTTCGTTCTCGCTAACGGTCAATGGAGGCATGAATCTGATAGCATTGGGTTTCAACGGATTCAAAAGCAACCCTAACTCATTACAAGCTCCAACAACCTTCGGAGTGATTTCTGAGTTGAACTCCATTGCTATAAGCAGACCTACTCCCCTGATATCTTTAACAACATCATGTTTTTCTTTTAATTCATTAAGCCCCTTGGTAAAATATTCACCCATCTTTTGTGCTTTGGTTGGAATATCATTTTCTATGATAAATTTGGTTGAGGCATATGCAGCAGAACAAGTAAGAGCATTCCCTCCAAATGTGGACCCATGGTCACCAGGCTCTAGTGTGCAAAATTTATCCTTAGCCATAAAAGCTCCAATTGGCGCTCCTCCTCCAAGACCTTTGGCCAGTGTAATAACATCCGGCTCTACTCCAAAATACTCATACCCAAATAAAGTTCCTAGTCGACCAAATCCTGTTTGGATTTCATCAAATATAAGAACAAGGTTATTCTTATCACACCACTCTCTTACAAGCCTTAAATAACCTTCATCAGGGATATTTACGCCACCCTCACCCTGCAATGGCTCCAACAATACGGCGCAAGTTTTTTCACTAGTAGCATTCTTTATGGCATCGATATTGTTATAGTCTACATTTACATATCCGGGTGCAAGGGGCTGCCATGCCTCTTGATAGTGTGGTTGACCAGTCGCAGCTATCATACCCATTGTTCTTCCATGAAAGGAATTAAATGCGGTTATAATCTCATTAGCACCATTTCTATTCAACTTTCCATATTTCCTAGCCAACTTACATGCACCCTCATTGGCCTCAGCGCCACTATTACAAATAAATATCTTATCAAGGCAACTATTTTCAGCTAAAATTTCAGCAAGCTGAAGCTGTGGAACTGTGTAAAATTGATTCGAAGTTTGCATTAAAGTTTGTGCCTGGTTAGAAACAGCTGTTGAAACAGCAGGGTGACAATGTCCGATATTATTAACGGCCCATCCAGAGGTAAAGTCTAAATAGGACTTTCCATCCACATCCCAAACTTAAGTTCCTTCCCCTTTAGCTATGACTACAGGCTGTCTTCTCACAACAAACATATAATATTTGCTTTCAATTTCAGTCCAATTTGTAGGCATTGTAGATCACCTCCGTTTTGTTAATAGACTCCGTAATTTAATATTAAGTTAAATCTTACTTTTGATTGGTAAAAGATTCAATTTTCTTTAAAGCCTCTTCTAAAGTAGTGATATCACCCTTTAAGGCATTTAAGCTATTCAGGAATTCTTGAATACTCTCACTTACATTTTCTGGCTCACTATCTAAAGTTTGACTAGGTTTAATCTTATCA
This sequence comes from uncultured Dehalococcoidia bacterium, assembly GCA_964437045.1. Lineage (GTDB taxonomy): Bacteria > Chloroflexota > Dehalococcoidia > Lucifugimonadales > CAYTFF01 > CAYTFF01. The sequence goes on along the minus strand of CAYTFF010000100.1, from coordinate 773 downwards.
TCTAACGATGATTTAGACTTTGTTGGACCTACAAGAGCCTCAATGGCATCTTCTAGCGTTTTCTCCATTACTACCTGATCGCCACTAACTGCAATAACTCTCTTTAATTCAGGGAAGTCTAAGGCCTTAGCCTGTAAAAATACCGGTTCAATATACAAAATAGATTCACCTATTGGAATTACCAACAGGTTACCTCTAATGACTGTTGAACCTACCTGTCCCCACAACGTAAATTGCTGGGATATATAAGGGTCGTTGTCAATCCTAGCTTCTATCTGGCTAGGGCCATAAACTTGTCTATCCTTAGGAAAGAGAAATGCTTTTAATTTACCATAATTATCTCTGTCACTACGCGCAGCTAACCAAGCAACAAGATTAGGTTTATTAGCTGGGGTAAATGGTATAAGTAAAACAAATTCTTCTTTCTCTTCACCAGGTAAATTCATTATCAAGTAATAAGGTTCCATCTCCTGAAATGATTCGTAGAAAAGTTCTGTTGGCAGACTCCATTTATCTTCTTTGTTATAGAAAACCTGCGTGTTTTGCATATGATAAGTTAAGTATTTCTCTGCCTGCCACTTAAGAAAATCTGATGGATACCTAATATGACTTTTTAAATCACTAGGCATTTGTGCCTTTGGTTTAAACAATTTTGGGAAAGCTTGTTGGTACATACCAACTAAAGGATCTGTTTCATCAAATACATAAAAATCCGCCGATCCATTATATGCGTCTACAACAATTTTCACACTGTTTCTAACATAGTTGAATGA
>CAYTFF010000099.1:0-4646 GCA_964437045.1 uncultured Dehalococcoidia bacterium | reverse complement strand
ATCATTTTGCTTGTACCATATGGATGTTTGAATATCTCGAAAAATTGTTATTTGCAAACCATTTTCAAGTAAACATTTATAATAAATTCTTGATATGCATTCATCTCTCCACCATTCATCATCAACACGCCAGAAATCTTGAATTGATGTGATTGTAAACTTATTTAGGTTAATAAAAATTGAAGTTGGACTAGATAGATTATCTTCTTCTACATATATTGAAATAGGTTTATTTAGAAGATGTATTGCACAAGAGCGTATCTTCTTTCTGGAATTCTTGACCATGGTTCCACTGCCCTCACGTGATAAATAGGTGATGGATTTTTAAGTGTTGCTTTCATTTGACTAATATATTGCTTTAAATTCTCTTTTCTCCGTATATCTCTAAATAAACTAAGTTGATGTCTAGGTTCTTTAGTTAATCCAGAAAGTCTAATAGTTAAATCTTCTAGTTCTCCAGGAAGAATTATTCCATCCAGTGTTTCTTTTATGCGAGTAATCGCTAAAATCTCATTTGCTACAGGCTTTTTAAGTGAAATTCTTTTATTCCAAATTCTACCTCCAAGGAGTTTCCCTTCAATATCAATAGCCCTTATATATCTACCATTAAGGTTAGAACTTAAAAATGCTCGTTTAATAAGGACATGAATTGATAGAAATATAGATGCCCATGAATTTATTGGTTCATCAAATATAAGCTTTTCTATTATTATCTCTTCTATTTTTATAGAATTTATATATCTATTATCTATACCATTAGAAAGTTCCCATAAAAATTTTCCTTTGAAACCAAATTGAGATTGGAGTGATGTAACAGTAAGTTTGGTTATATCCCTTAATTTGTGTAATCCAAATTCATGTAACTTTGCCTTTATTTCATATTTAATAGGAAGAACATCTACAGAAAATTGATTCAAAAAGACCTTTAAGTCTTCTGGTGCTTTTAATGATTTTCCTGGAGGAGCAGATAACGCAGCAAGATATGATATGAATTTCCCCTCTCCTATTCCTATTTGAGGGTATAATTCTTTTGGTATATTGCTTTGTATTTCATTGGTTACCTTTTGTTCTCCCATATCAATTCGTGATATATTTCCTAATCCTATGTAAAAATGTCCAAACCCAGAATCTTCAACTATAGGACTTATGTACGTAAGATTTTTTAATATTTTATTATGTATTTCTTTATAGTAAGACTTATCTATTTCTATCGGTATAATTTCTTTAGTAATATTAAGAGCTTTTTGCAAGGGCATTCCAATATGAAGACCAGATATATTTGGAGACCATGATAATACTGTCTTTACTGATCCCTCAGTATTAATAAGTAGAATACGACGACCAATTAGATTATGCTGTCTTAGTATTGTAGCTTTATATAAGAAATGTGGAATTAACACACACATGATTTTCATAAGATTTCCTCAATTGGCGATTAATAATAGAACAAAAGTTCTAATTAGTCAAGTAATATGATTTGTTTACTTAATTTATAGACAAGGTATTATCATCTTTGATATAAAAGGGCTTTAGGACTCTATTGAACCTGTGCTAAAATATATCAATTGATCTTCTATACAAAGGAGAATATATGCCTAATTACAGTACAAGAGTTGGAAATGTGGAAATGATTTCTATTTCAGATGGGACATTTAGACCACCTTTGAGTAATGTGTTTCCAAAAGTAACAGATAAAGAATTTGAAGAATATCCAGAGTTTCTTGAATCAGATGGTCTGATTTCAACTAACTTGGGGGCTTTTGTTCTCAGATCTGAAGGCAAAACGATAGTCATTGATACAGGTATCGGACCTGGATTGCCTGGTAAAATACCACAGGATCTTAAAGATAAAGGAATAGATATTAACGATGTCTCTTTGGTTGCTTTTACGCATCTTCATCCGGACCATGTTGGATGGAGTGTTAACGATGATGGAGCACTTACATTTCCTAATGCTAAATATTGGGTTCCTAAGGCAGATTGGGATTATTTTACCAACCCAGATGTTCTCAAGGAATCAGGCCATATTAAAAGTCAAATACTCCCTTTAAAAGAACTTGGTGCAATTAATTTAATTGAAGCAGATATGTCATTGACCGGAGAAATAAAATCTATACCGACCCCAGGTCATACTCCTGGGCATACTAGTTATGTTATAAGCTCGCAAGGACAAAAGGGATATATTTTAGGTGATCTGATTAATTTTCCTTTTCAGCTAGAAAAGACAGATTGGGAAATATCTTTTGATAATGATCATCTTTTAGCTAGAAAGACTAGAGAAGCTATTTTGGATAAAATAGAAAAAGAGGATGCTATAGTAGGCGCTGGGCATTTTATGCCACCTAGCCTTGGGAAACTAAAAAGAGATAGACGTAGATATTGGGAAGTACTAAAATAATCTCTAGTATTCACTAAGTGTTTTTATTTACTTATCTTTAGAATGGCATGAGGCTTGTGCCAAAGAAAATGTCTGATGTTATAAGTATACCAATAGCGATGCTACCTATTCCAGCTATTCCAGATATAGCGATATTGATGTTTTTGAAACCACTACTTAGTGAAAATGGAATACCTAATACTAATGTTATCACTGACATAGAGAGTACTGTGCCTACACCAAATAATAGTAGATATCCGATACCAATCCAAAAAGACTCAATTTGAGGTAATAATAGTAGCATCACAGCTGCGGTTCCAGCTAATCCATGTACTACTCCGATAGTAAATGACTTTACTCTAAAGGGGGGATGTTTGAAATCAAATGAGCTACTCGAGCTTTTTTTGTCACCCTCATTAGTTAATTTATGGCTAGAATGTATATGGATGTGCGTTCCTTTATGAAAGTGTTGGTGTAGGTGAAGGCGCCTTGCATATATTCTCCAAATAACCTGTGCTCCTAAAAATATTAACATTAAGGCTACTCCACCCTCTAGAAAAGGAGCTATAGTTTCGTATTTATCTAATACTGATTCTTTAAATAAAAGGATAACTATGCCTATTACCAGGAGAGGCATAGTATGCCCGAGGCCCCAAGATCCCCCAACCCAAATACCTCTCCAAATGTTACGTCCTTGGCTTACAATAGTTGATACCGCAACAACATGGTCCGCATCAGTAGCATGCTTTAGCCCTAATAAAAATCCAAGTGAAAGGGCATATAGTACTCCTGAGTCTTCAATCAAATTATATTAAACCTCCAGTCAAATATTTCAATAACATACTTCTTCAAAGTATTTTTAAATAGTAGTATCAAACAAGTATACCTTATGGTTATTCTAATAATACAGTTATATTATTGAAAAGAAACTATAAATCTGAGTTTACTTCACCTGTTTTATTAAGTCTGACATGTGCTCTCCCATCATCATTACTGTAGCGTTAAGAAATGCCCTAACGCAATCAGGCATTATAGAAGCATCAATAATACGTAGTTTATCTATGCCATGTACTTTCCCATATTGATCCACTACGGAATAATCGTCAGAAGAGGGCCCCATTTTACATGTGCCACAAACATGGGAATAGGTCGATGCTTCTTTTAGGAGCCAATTGTCTAAAGTCTCTTCTGATTCTAAATCTTCAATTGTAGGATTTATTAAGTGACCAGCAATGTTTTTAAAGGCTTCATCTTTGATTAACTTTAATGAAAGTTTGACGGCATCTCTCATACGCTCTCTGTCAAATGGGTCAGCTAAGTAATTATAATTTAAGAACGGTTGAATACGGGGATCATCTGACTGAAGTTTTAGTTCTCCTGAACTTTTCGCTAAGGCGAGTGCGATCATCATTTGCATAACGGATCTGTCTTCTTTGTAATCCTCTCCATATAACCCTTGATTTACTGACCCACCCATTGAAATCCACATATCATTTTTCAGATCGGACATCGATGCGGTGTAGCTTAAGCCTAGTTGCCGATTTGGCTCAGATTTATCTGTTCGAAAACTCGGATGTTTTTTCCAAATTACACTTACCTTTGGATGATCCCTTAGATTTTGTCCAACTCCTTTAGTGTCCTGTATAACTTTTATACCATGATCTTCCAGATTAGATTTAGGTCCAATTCCTGAAAGCATCAATATGTGTGGTGACCCAATTGCTCCTGCGCTTAGTATTATTTCTTCGCCTTCTATCTCAAAACTTTCACTGTTACTTTCAACTAATACCCCTGTTGCAGTCTTCCCTTTAAAAATAATTTTATGGACAAGACAATTTGGGCGAATAGTTAAGTTTAATCTATGTCTAGCTTGACTTAAAAATGCCATCGCTGTGCTGTTTCTAACTCCATCTATGATATTCCTGGGGGTTGGTCCAACACCTGAGGAATCTGGAGCATTCCAATCCAAACTTTCGTTAAATCCAGTATTAAGGCATGCTTGTCTAAAAGCTGACTGTATAGGCACCCAATTTTCACGCTGGTGTCTATGGATTAATATTGGGCCTGTTGAGCCATGGAAATCACCTTTGAAATCTGGATCAGTTTCTAATTTGTTATAGTAAGGTAATACATTTTGAAAATTCCATTCATCATTTCCCATATTAACCCAGTAATCAAAATCTTCTGGTATTCCTCTTAGAAAAGCTGCCCAATTTATTGCACTGGAGCCCCCAGTAACTTTTCCACGTGGAACTAACATATCTCCTGC
>CAYTFF010000098.1:328-4708 GCA_964437045.1 uncultured Dehalococcoidia bacterium | reverse complement strand
CAATTGAAACTGCCTGGCATATCCTTAATGAGTCTCAGAAAGGTCTTTCAGGCGTTGAGAAACATGCAAGACTTTCGATTACTCATTACAGAGGAAAGACAGAAGTAGCCGCCGTAACTAATGAACCTATACCAGGACTTCCTGGAAGTGAAAATGGTGTAGTAATATTAAAACTTCTTAGAAATGCTGCTGACGCTCCTCACCTAGGCAAAGTATGCATCGTCGGTCGGAATCCTGATGCGATATGGTTTAATGATTATGAAGATCGTGTTCTATTTGATGAGGCGGGGTTGTATGACTACGCGCGTGTCAAGAAATAACATCAACAATGATTAACAAAAAAAATGCGAGCGCCGCAGAGGCGGTAGCAGATGTGTTCGATGGTGCAACCGTCATGATTGGCGGATTTGGTGAAGCTGGAAGTCCCATTGAATTAATTCATGCGCTTATTGACCAAGGCTCAACAAATCTGACCGTAATAAATAACAACACGGGTAGCGGTGAAGTTGGACTTGCAGCACTCATCAAAGCGAATCGTGTTTCCAAAATGATTTGCTCTTACCCAAGAACTCAGAATTCGACTGTATTTCCAAAACTTTACCATAGCGGGGATACCAAACTTGAGCTTGTGCCACAGGGAACACTTGCAGAACGCATTAGAGCTGGCGGAGCTGGCATCCCTGCTTTTTATACGCCAACATCATTTGGCACACCACTCGGAGAGGGGAAAGAAAGCCGCGTAATTAATGGCCGAGAGTATGTATTAGAGTATGGGCTTACTGCAGACTTTTCTCTCATTAAAGGGCGATTAGCTGACACTCATGGGAATGTGCTCTATAACAAAACTGCCCGCAATTTTGCGCCTATTATGGCAATGGCCGGGGAGACAACAATTATTCAAGCCGAGCAAGTCGTTGCTCCAGGCGAAATTGACCCAGAAACAATTATCACTCCGGGCATCTTCGTAAATCGTGTAGTCGAAATTCAGAATCCTGCACTTGAATCTGAATTGGTTGCAGCAGGAGAGACATACCCATGACAGAATCTGGACAAATGGGGCGTTCGCGTGATGAAATGGCGATGCGACTAGCACAAGATATTCCTGATGGCTCATATGTAAATCTTGGGATTGGTATTCCAGAATTAGTCGCAAAATTCGTTCCTGAAGGTCGTCAATTCATTTACCACACTGAAAATGGACTCCTTGGCATGGGACCATCGCCAGAACCAGGCACTGGTGATCCAGAGCTAATCAATGCCGGAAAACGACAAGTAACTGCTCTTCCAGGAGCTGCATATTTCCATCATGCTGATAGTTTTGCAATGATTCGAGGAGGACATTTAGATTTATGTGTTCTTGGCGCATTGCAAGTGTCAAAAGATGGCGATCTTGCTAATTGGTCGACTGGGGCACGTGACACAATCCCTGCAGTCGGCGGAGCAATGGATCTTGTAGCTGGGGTGAAATCAATTTATGTTATCACACAGCACTGCACAAAAAATGGCGATGCCAAACTTGTGGAGAAATGCGCATACCCACTCTCTGGGTGTGGCGTCGGCAATCGAATTTATACGGTTCTTGCGGTGATTGATGTATCACCTGAGGGATTTCAACTCGGCGAATGTACAAGAACGCACTGCCGCTGAACTTCAACCAATGAAGGTCCGCACTAAATGACTCAAAGCTAGGAACTCTACAAACGCGCACTCAAGACCCTGCCTGGTGGCGTCAGTCGAAACACTGTGTTGCGATCGCCACAGCCCTACGCTGATTTTGGAGAAGGTTGCACGCTAACAGATATCAATGGAGTAACTCGCATTGATTTTTCAAACAATATGGCGTCGCTAATCCACGGACATGCTGATGCCGATATTGTCGAAGCTGTAAAAAGACAACTCGAACGCGGCACTGCTTTCACCATGGCAACTGAAATCGAAGTTAAGTATGCAGAACATCTTTGCAGCAGAAATAATTCATTTGAAAAATTACGCTTTGTAAATTCAGGAACCGAAGCGATAATGGCCACGCTTAAAGCATCCCGTGCTTTTACAGGAAAACCAAAAATTGCAAAAGTTGAAGGCGCGTATCACGGGCAGTATGACTATGCCGAAGTACGCCAAACGCCAACCCCTGAAACATGGGGAGCCATTAATCAGCCCAAAAGTGTGCCTGTCGCCCATGGCAGGCCTAAATCTGCCTTAAACGATGTAATTATTCTTCCATTCAATGATGTAGAACGAGCTATTGCAATCCTGAATGAACACGCAAAAGAACTAGCATGTGTTCTTTTAGATCTGATGCCGCACCGCGTTGGGTTAAGACCTGCCAATGAAGCATTTGTCATTGCTATTCGAGAGTGGACAGAGCAACACGACATTCTGCTTGTACTCGACGAAGTAATTACTTTTCGCTGTGAATATGGCGGTTTACAAGAACGATATGACATTACCCCAGATCTTACTGCAATGGGCAAAGCTATTGGCGGAGGTTTCCCTGTAGGTGCTATTGCTGGCCGAAGCGATGTCATGAATGTAATGAATCCACTCAGCAATCAACTTCTTTTTCCACACTCAGGTACATTTTCGGCCAACCCTATTACTACTACTGCCGGCTTGACCGCTATGGAGAAATTCAATAAAGCTGAAGTTAAACGCTTGAATTTGCTTTCTGAAAGAGCAATGAGTGGAATAAAAAATGCAATTCGAGAAACAGGCGTTAAAGCCTGTGTGACTGGCCATGGATCAATGTTTCGAATACACATGAAGGAGCAACCGCCGCAAAATTTCCGCGAAGCATTCCTTACAACTGAAGAAAATCGAAATTTAAAAGCGCTGATTGATTATCTCTTTGATGAGGGTTTCCTAATGATTAACACTTGCTCTGCTGCACTCTCTACTCCAATGACTGAAACCGAAATAGACGATTTGGTAAATGCGATTAAATCAGGCTTTCAAAAATTGAAATTTTAAAAAGCAACTTGAACTGCGTTTGCTTAAAACAGGCAATAGATAAGCATTAAACACATTAGTGCTTAGTTCAGAGCTAATCCTTAGGCAAAAGGCGGTATTAATTGTCTAATAGGACTAACCAATGAAAATCTTCTTGCAACATTGACTTACTCATGTCACAATTGACCAACAATCTCCACAAAACAAAGGAAGAGTTCAATATGAAGAAGTGCAACCTTATTATTCCAACCACAATAGCTGCTTTATCAGCAGCAAGTTTTTTATCGCTTGATGGCCATGCGGATCGGAAAAAAGAAATCGATCGCGGTATCGTCGGCCCGGACGTTGTGTGCTGGTACAACGGTGGCAGTGGCAGTTTGGATATGGAAGGATATGGCAGTGATGCCGGCGTTTATGCTTATGCATTTGGCACGCCCTCATGCTATTGGGGCGATGAAGCAGCACCTTGGGGTTCATTTGGCAATGAGTCATATCCAGTTATTGCACAAAACTGCTACCGACTTGCTGATGGACGATTCGAACAAATAGGCACATCGTGGCTGAAGCATTCCTTTTGTGCAGTCAGTGAGCCTGGTTGCGGCAACTGCCAGTCAACCCCCTGCTCTACTCTTGGTATTGGATGTGCTGACACGTACTGGGCCGGTCTAAATGCTGACACAACAGCACCGCGTTCAGAGATTAATGCGTACACCGGTGAATATGCTTACCCATTTAGTATTTCGCCAACAGGCCCATCATGGAGTCGCGGTCGATTATTAATTGCAGAAGCTGATGTTGCAGATGATGATGCAATGTATTTTATCGATGCGACAGCTACAGAATGTTAAAAGCATGCGTTACAACAATCAATTTAATAACTGCTCATGGAGGCAAGTCGATTTTAGTAACGTGACAAATCCATCTGCAATCAATCAAACTCAAGTTGCAGATCCTGCAATTTTTGCGTGGAAAGAACACGATGATGACGTGAATCTTCAAACAGTAGATGTGCCAGATGATGGCCGTTTACATGTAGCATCGCGAGCATATGACAATGGTGATGGCACTTGGGACTACGAATACGCTGTACATAACATGAATAGTCATCGTAGCGTTGGCTCTTTCTCTATCACCGTTGGTAGTTCTATTGTCACGAATATTGAATTCCATGATGCTGATTATCATAGTGGTGAAGTCATCGAAACAGAAGATTGGAGCTGGGAACAGATTGACGACAAACTTGTTTGGAACACTTATTCCTATGAAAATAAACCATGGGCCAACGCTATTCGCTGGGGCAGCGTATACAACTTTCGATTTACAGCAAATGCCGAACCGGAAGCAGGCGAAGTAACACTGGGTCTCTTTCGGCCTGGACCTACAGATGATGTGGTTGCTGATATAGTCGCTCCTAAAGGAACGCCACTCAGT
>CAYTFF010000098.1:0-318 GCA_964437045.1 uncultured Dehalococcoidia bacterium | reverse complement strand
GGCCGCCCTGAACTACTCAACCCAAATGGCAGTACAGCAGTAGACGTTACTATTGCCTCTGGAACAGCTGACCCTATCTCTGACTCTGGTCTGTTGCATTGGTCAGCCAATGGGACCAATGGTAATGTCACAATGGAGGACCTTGGCAATAATAATTATCAAGTCGCATTTCCTGCGTTTGAGTGTGAGTCAATTGTAGATTGGCATATCTCAATTGATAATTCTGATGGCAATACCGTTACAAGTCCAAGCAATGCGCCAAAAACCTCGTGGTCAAGTATTGCATTAAGTGGTAATGAAATGAAATTTGAAGATGAT
>CAYTFF010000097.1:0-4807 GCA_964437045.1 uncultured Dehalococcoidia bacterium | reverse complement strand
TTGCTCAAAAGATTACAAATAAAAATATATTTCACCAATTTACTCCTCAGGATACCTAATTATTTGGGGGGTTTTAGATCAGGGGTGTGTTGGTGTTGATGCAGAAGCGTTGTGTAGAACGCTCCCACCAACATGAATACGGCCAATAGTAGTTTGTTAGATGTTAGAGGCATGTCCCCCGGGCTGATTTCGAAATAATTCATTGGCCCGTGCAGTTGCGCAACTATCAACATAGGCAATATGCTTTGGGCGATCGCGGGGGCGAGTGAGTTAGTGTATTGGTTGTAATGGAAATCATCCACGGAACTGTGATGATAGCTTGATGGCAAGAGGTTTTCCATGAAGTGGTGGTGGTGTTGGCCATTGGCCCAGACCTGGCCGGATGCCAGAGGTGCCCATAAGAGTATGGTTATAAGAAATGATGTGAGGCCTATTGTTAGTACGTTCTTGTTAATCATGGTCTATTGCCAGATCATCTAGTCCTTCGATCGATTCTATATCTCACTCCCGTGAATTGCAATATTCTAAAGGTTTCATATATTTGGGTTTACATAGAATTATTTGTGTGTGTTGATTGTATGACGAAAATGTCTGCGATTCCTGTCAATTATATTGATAATGTGGCTTATATTTGGCGCATCTTATATCTCTTTAACCGTAGAGAGTTGGATATAACTGTGATCGAACTAGCAGCCATGGCCCCTGCCGCCAGGGCCGGGTTGAGGAATCCGTACTCCCCCAGCATGGGCTGAAGCAATGTGGGCACGGAATTGGTAGCAAAGATAGGGTATAGTATTCCGGCAGCAATAGGTATTAATGCTACGTTGTAGAAAAAAGCCCAAAAGAGGTTTTGTTTTATTGTCCTGATTGTAGCTTTGCTCAGGCTTATTGTGTTCACTATGGCTGTAAGATCGTTGCGTATCAGGGTGATATCTGCTGCTTCTATTGCTATATCTGCACCCGTGCCTATTGCGATTCCGGAGTCCGCCTGTGCAAGAGCTGGAGCATCATTTATTCCGTCTCCAACCATAGCAACTTTTTGCCCATTGGTTTGAAGTGTTTTAATATGATTAGCCTTGTCTTCTGGTAGCACCTGTGAGATTACTTGGTTCAGTCCCAGGTCATTTGCAATACGTTTAGCAGTATGTTGGTTATCTCCGGTAAGCATAACTGTGTTGATTCCCATTGAGTGGAGAATCTCTATTGTCCTTTTTGCCTCCGGCCTTACTTGATCTGCTAAGGCCAGTAGTCCTATGATTTCCCTGTCTTTTGCTATGAATATAGGGGTTTTGCCCGTGAGCGCGATGTCATCTTGTTTAGCTTGCATATCATCTGTGTTACATCCTATTCGAGTCATCAGAGATAAATTCCCAAGAGCTATATTCTTACCCCCGACCTTGGCTTGAACACCTGAACCAGGTAGAGATGTAAATCCGACAGGATCCTCAACAGTTAGCCCTCTACTTAAGGCTGCATCCAATATTGCTTGGGCTATAGGGTGCTCGGATTCTTTTTCACACGATGCAGCGAGACTTATTATCTCATCTTGGCTGGTACTAAAAGAAACTATGTCAGTCAACTCTGGCTTTCCTATGGTTAGAGTTCCAGTTTTGTCTAGTACTATGGTCTTCGTCCGATGCATTGATTCCAATGCCTCAGCGTTTTTAATAAGTATACCGTTCTCAGCTCCTTTGCCAGTGCCGACTATGAAAGCGGTTGGAGTGGCTAGTCCGAGAGCGCATGGACACGCGATGACTAGAACTGCGACCATATTAAGTAGGGCATTGTTAAGAGTTGGCTCAGGACCGATTATCGCCCACGTTATAAATGTGATCGCAGCAATGGATATGACGGCTGGGACGAAGTAGCCAGCTACTAAATCAGCAAGTCTTTGCATTGGAGGTTTGGATCCCTGAGCCTCTTGCACCACTCGAATAATATGGGATAGTACAGTATCGCGACCAACGCTAGTGGCAGTAAATTTAAAGCTGCCGGTTTTGTTTATTGTGGAACCAAAGACTTTATCTCCGGCTATTTTTGCGACCGGCATACTTTCCCCAGTTAACATACTTTCGTCAACAGAAGAAGCTCCCTCTGTTGCCACTCCGTCTGCAGGAATTCTTTCACCTGGCTTTACGACAACAACATCTCCAGTAATAATTTGGGACGCGTCCAAATATTCCTCAACCCCTTGTCGTATTACCCATGCCATTTTGGGCTGTAAGTCCATAAGTTTGTGGATTACCTCGGAGGTCTGACCTTTATTTCGAGCCTCCAAGAATTTCCCCATAAGAACTAAGGATATGATGATGGCGGATGTGTCGAAGTATACTTTCCCATCAGCAGATGATATCGCTTCAAACTCAAGATAGTCTCCGCCGAAAGTGATCACTGTGCTATAAACATAAGCGGTCATTGTACCCACAGAGATTAGGGTGTTCATATTTGAAGTCTTATGTTTTAGGGCATTCCAAGCCCCTGTGTGAAATTGCCAACCTGCCCAGAGTTGTACTGGGGTGGCAAGTGTCCAGAGTACATACCAGTTATTTAGTAGGTCAGGTGTGGCTGGGAACCATTCTTTCATGCTGCCCAAGAATATAAAGATGCTAAGGAATAGAGAGATTGATGTTTTTGTGCGAAGAGATTTTAATTCCTTGGAGTGACGCATTCTCTCTTCGTCAGATATCGATAGTTCGTCAGCTATTCCGGAGATGAGGTATCCGGCGTCATCAACTGATGTGTGCAGATTAGTCAGTACGTCTAATCCTGAAAAATATTCTACGGTTGCCCTTTCAGTGGCCAAGTTAACGTTTGCGTTTGTTATCCCCGCAACGGTTTTAATTGCCTTTTCGACATGAATTACACAAGCGGCGCATGTCATACCACCGATATTGAGGATCACTTTGTCTCGATTGAAATTATATCCAGCTTGAGATATGGCCTCTGCAACCGCATCTACATTCACTGCCTCACGATCCAGATTAACGGTCGCTTTTTCAGCGACATGGTCCACATACAAGGATATTGTGGCGTCGAACTTGTCTAGGGAGGCTTCCAAATTGCCTATGCTTGTAGGGTCGAGCGGGCCGATAACAGAAAGGGTAGTTTTGTTGGCGGAACTAGTCATGGTACCAACCAATCGTGGGGCAATTTTTAATTTTATGGTCCCATTGTCCGACTTTTGTCTTGTTTTGTATATAGGATTGGTGGTTTGATTGGTGGTTGATATTGGACGATTCTATTTTAACTTCTGCTCATGTCCTTCTTTGTTTTTGTCATTGTGCAACATATCTGTCGGCCTAGTAATGGTTGGGTATAAGGAGTATATTCAGGTCTAGTGGTATATAACACATAGGAGGGTCGCTATATGTATGAGATTAGCCTCATCAAACGACAAAGAAGATCTGCCTTGTGGAATGGAGTGGTGTTGGGGATGGGATTAGGATGGATTATATACAATGGTCATGTGTTGGGTATATTAGCGTTGGTTCTCGGTATTATTTTAGAAATCCTCACCAGAAGGCAGATGAAAGCGGAAATACATGAACTCGGTTTGATTAAAAGTCAACGCTGGGGTGGTCTATGGAATGGAGTGGTTATTGGTATGGGGGTCGGCTGGCTTCTATTTATGCAAATAATGGGTGTGATACCAGTAGTTCTTGGTATAATTATAGAACGCAGACAGCTGAGAGTTTTAGACAGAGACTATAGAGATTACACGGACTATTAACGGAATTGGTTTTCCACGGGGTCTAGACAAGTACGGAAGTTAGGCTTAGTCTCAGCTTTGCCTTGTGGGGAGAAAGTAAAACTGTTACAATTCGGGCGACCCTGAACATACAGACATGTTGTGTTTCGCGGCGCTTATTTTTTGGGAGGTCAATAGGTAGATATGGCTAAGATTAATGTGGCGATCGTGGGAGTTGGTAACTGCGCTTCATCGTTGGTTCAGGGAGTGCAGAAATATCGTCACACTAACGAGGGAGAATTCATACCAGGGTTAATGCATCCTACCTTGGGAGATTATCACATATCAGATATCAATTTTGTTGCCGCTTTCGATGTGGATAGCAACAAGGTTGGGAAAGATCTCTCTGAGGCTATATTTTCCGAGCCTAACAACACTGTTAAATTTGCTGACGTTCCTAATTTAGGCGTTCCGGTAGAACGGGGTATGACTCATGATGGACTTGGAAAATACCTTTCTCAGATTGTTACCAAAGCTCCTGGGAAGACCGCAGACATAGAGAATATCCTGAGAGACAGAGAAGTAGATGTCCTGATCAATTATCTGCCCGTTGGAAGTGAAGAGGCCACGAAGTGGTATGTGGAGCAGGCGTTGGCAGCTGGGTGTGGATTCATTAACTGTATCCCAGTATTTATAGGCAGGGAAGAATACTGGCAAAAAAGATTTGAAGACAAGAATTTGCCCATAGTTGGTGACGATATAAAATCCCAGGTAGGCGCTACTATCACTCATAGGGTACTTGCTAGATTGTTTCGGGAGCGTGGAGTTAAACTCGAGAAAACTTATCAATTGAACTTCGGCGGAAATACTGACTTCCTAAATATGCTTGAAAGGGAGAGGCTGGAGTCAAAGAAAATATCAAAGACAAATTCAGTTACCTCTCAGATAGACTATGACTTGGGCGCTGAGAACGTGCATGTGGGGCCAAGTGACTATGTGCCGTGGCTTGGAGACAGAAAATGGTGCCATATAAGAATGGAAGGTGTTACATTCGGGGATGTTCCGTTGAACTTGGAGCTGAAATTGGAGGTATGGGACAGCCCCAACTCTGCCGGAGTA
>CAYTFF010000096.1:3997-4822 GCA_964437045.1 uncultured Dehalococcoidia bacterium | reverse complement strand
GTGGGGCTAGGTGGATGGGAAGACTATAAACCTGCTGCATTATCAGGTGGCATGCAGCAGCGAGTTGGTTTGGCAAGAGCAGTAGTATCTGACCCAGAAATTCTCCTTATGGATGAGCCATTTAGTGCACTTGACCCACTGATTAGACGTGATATGCAAAATGAACTTATACGGCTTCAGCAGCAATTACAGAAAACGACCATTTTTATAACACATGACCTGTCTGAGGCTTTGAGATTAGGTACTCGGATAGCCATTATGCGTGATGGAGCGATAATTCAATTGGGTACTCCCGAAGAGATTGTATTCGAACCTATTGACGAATATGTTGCTGATTTTACCAGGGATGTGCGCCCATCAACAGTGCTAACAGTTGGCTTTGTTATGGATCACATGCAAGAAGATAAGATAATTATACCTGGTTCTAAAAAACCAGTTGGAGAAATAGCGTATAGGGAAACGATTGAAGATGCACTTTCCCAAAATTGGTCTCAAACTGGATATCTATCAGTTATCGGTGAATCAGGTAAATCGGTGGGAATTATAGATAGACAGACTCTTTTAAAGGCTGCTTTTGGAAAATCTAATAGTCCAACCGGTAATATTGATAATATCAGTACACCAGATAGTGACTTAGACATTGATGGTAGTCAGCGAAGGAAGGAAAAGATTTTTACCAAAGACAATGAATCCTTAACTTTGACACGTTTTGTAGGAATGTCTGAATTCTTATCGCAATTAAGTGCCACAACTGTTCTGCTTATAACTACCATTGCCTTGGTAATCTTTACAGGTATAATAGGGATAAATTGGGGATTCAATTTC
>CAYTFF010000096.1:0-3987 GCA_964437045.1 uncultured Dehalococcoidia bacterium | reverse complement strand
CCAGCAAACTTCGGTTCGGGTATTTCAGGAACAATCAACGAATTTATTCGTGATCTTACCAGAGGCGGAGCTCCAGTTTTTGATATTATTGCTGATATTGTTCTGAGATTCTTATTGCTTTTGGAGAATTTCCTACTTTGGCTTCCATGGATCACTGTGATTGTAGCCGTTGGGTTACTATCTTGGGTTACAGTTACATGGAAACTTGCACTGTTCTCAGTAGCATCTCTTTTAGCGGTAGGACTTGTTGGTTTGTGGGATAGCGCCATGGAGACCGTAGCGCTGATAATAGTAGCAGTTGTTTTTTCAATCGCGATTGCGATACCAGTTGGTATCTCGGCTGCCCGGAGCAATTTAGCTGATTCATTGCTTCGACCATTTCTAGACGGAATGCAAACTATGCCGGCCTTTGTTTATCTTGTACCTGGTATAATGTTGTTTGGAATCGGGAATGTGCCAGCAATTTTTGCAACTGTTATTTATGCGATTCCTCCAGCAATAAGGTTGACTAATTTAGGTATTCGGCAAGTTACACCGGAAATTTTGGAAGCAGCTGAATCATTCGGAACTACTCGTCGCCAACTATTGCTTAAAGTACAAATACCTATGGCTATACCTACAATTATGGCTGGTGTAAATCAGACTATTATGATGGCATTGGCAATGGTTGTTGTCGCCTCTTTGGTAGGTGCTGGGGGCTTAGGGGAAGATGTACTTAGAGCTTTAAGCAGGTTTAAACCAGGTGAAGCTGTGCTAGGTGGGTTATCAATTGTTGCATTAGCAATTATTGTGGATCGAATAACTCAGGCATGGGCGAAAGACAGACAGGATTCACTTAATATAGATACAAAATGAAAGGAATGAATAAAATGAAGACAAAAACATGGACAAGACTTATTGGCCTCTTAAGTGCGATCACCGTTTTGATGGTCGTTCTAGGAGCGTGTACAAGTGAGGAAGAGAAACCAACGGTTACAAGCGAGGTAGAGAAACCAACGGTTATTTTCTCGGAACTTAATTGGGACAGTGCACAAATTCAGGTAGCTATTGCACGGAAAATAGTTAACCTTGGATATGGGTACGAAACTGATGCGGTTTTTGGGGGAACAGTGCCACTGTTTGAGGCACTCACACGGGGTGATACTAACGTAACTATGGAAATTTGGTTGCCCAATCAACAGGAAGCCTATGATGCAGCCCTTGCAGCAGGTACGATTGAGACTGTTGGTAAGAGCCTTGAGGACAATTGGCAATCAGCTTTTATAATTCCAAATTATGTTGCAGAAGCTAATCCTGGACTTAAAACTCCTCAAGACTTAAAAGAACATATGGAATTATTTGTTACTCCAGACTCCAAAGGGAAAGCAAGACTAATAAATTGTCCACCAGGCTGGACTTGTGAAACAGTTAATACAGCACAGGTTAAAGCTTATGGGTTAGAAGATGTAGTTGAACTAGTTAACCCAGGGTCTGGTGAAGCATTGAGCGCAGCAATTCGTGGAGCTTTTGAAAAGAAAGAACCAGTACTTTTCTACTACTGGGGACCTACTACTCTCTCAAATGATCTGCTAACAAAACATGGTGGATTCACAATGTTAGAAGAACCCGCATACAGTGATGAATGTTGGGAAAAGGATAAAGGATGTGCCTATTCTATCGCTGAGGTTCTTATTGCTATGCGAAAAGATCTGATGGATCAGGCTCCAGACCTAGTTTCTGTATTTGAGAAGTGGGATTTCAGTGCTAACAACCAACTTGCTGCTGAAGGGTATATGGCAGAAAGTGGGGCTGAATTTCCAGCAGTTGCGGACTGGTTCCTTAAGAACACTACACAATGGAAAGAATGGGTTACACCAGATGCAAGTAAAAAGATTCTAGAAGCATTACAGTAAATTATGAGTTTATGGGTAAGACGGAGTTTACTCTATTAGATAAGCTCCGTCTTACTGGTTTCTCATTAGGTTTTGGTAGAAACTTGTTAAATAAGTTCCTGTTTTAATATCGGTAACTTTATATGTCAAAATAGAAGATCATACCTATAGCCTTTTGCTATTCCATTGGTCAATATCTACTGATATAATGCGGTACACTGAAAGGGATATTTATGCCTATTAGCGCTATAGATTCGTGTGGGTTTATAACCAATCTAAGAATCACTCAATAGAAACTGTAAACCATATAGAAGGAGTTAACAAAATGGCTGGAATATCTAAGACTGTTATTAGTATTAAACCTGGAAAAATGGATGAAGTATATAAATTAATAGATGCACAAGCCCATTTAGTGACCGAATTAGAAGGTATCATTGGATTTGCTGTAGCTGAAACGGGAACTAATGAAATTACAATCATTGGGATTTATGAATCTTCTGAAGCAGCTGAAGCAGCATCTCCTACAGCAGCCAAGGTATTTGCTGAAGGTGCCGCATTAATGGCTTCTGCGCCTAATAGGGGTGTTTACTCAGGGAAATGGTTCTCCAGTTAAATAATTTTATATCAAAAATGTTTGTTTTGAATCTAGATTATAGATAGGGCTTGGTCTCTCAGTACCAATATTTTAGCTACCAAGTTGGCTCTGGCAGAAATGTTGGAGCCTTTCGCTTTTTAAGAAAAGTAGGACATGATTTATTATTCCCCTTTATTTCTAAGCCTATATCATAATGTAGTGTTTATCAGCATTGCAGTCGGAGTCTTTGTTATGTTGTGGATTATACGAAGGCGTCTTTGAGGTATAGTCAACAATGAATTGGTTATTGGTTTCGATATTAGGTGCCGCGGTAATGGGCCCGGTTAGTATCATAGATAAGTTTGTTTTACACCGGTATGCTAATACACCACTTACATTGTTATTACTAGTAGGTATAGCATCTATCACTGCCGGTATTATTTCATTATCTATTGTTGGTATTCCAAACGAAGCTACTGTTGTTAAGAGCATTGCTGCTATTAGCTCCGGGGTTTTATTTGGTTGCTCTGGGACAATTGTGGTAAGAGTTCTATATAGGCAAGAAGTATCTCGTACAATACCAATAACCCAGTCATCACCAATATTCGCGGCACTTTTAGCCTTCCTATTATTAGGTGAAAATATCTCATTGATACAATGGGGTGGTATTATAATTGCAGTCTTAGGAAGTGCATTAATATCTCTTAAAATTGATAGTGATATACAAGGTATTTTCTTACACAAATCATTTTATTTTTTGATGTTTGCAGCATTTCTTTTAGGTTCAGCAATGGTAGTAGGGAAACTTGCATTAGAGGAACTGCCAGTTTTATATACCCATAGTCTAAGAATGCTTGCTCTTGGTTTATTTTTCCTGTTTGTTGCTGTTAGAACTGAATCTTTGATAGATATAAAATCTATGGTTTTAAAGCGAAGTCCAGCATTAATACTGGTCATAATCAATGAATGCATTATTGTACAGTTAGGGCAAATAATTTTGCTTTGGTCGCTATCTTTAGGTCCTGCATCATTGGTTTCAGCTGTAATTGGCACCAGAGCACTGTTCACAGTATTTTACAGTATGATTATCACAAAATTTTGGAAGGGAGCTTTGGGTGAGAAAAATTCAACTGGTACTGTGTTAACCAAATTACTTTCAACGGGATTGATTGTTACAGGCGTGGTTGCAATATCTATATAGATTGGTAAAGGCCTCATAAATTCAATGCTGAGGATAAATTAGGCAGTAAATTCCTCAAACAATTTCCTTCATGATATAGGTGTTTTTATTGAGAATTGATGGATGATTGTACCCAAATGTTTTTAAAATCGGCTGATGCCCCGTCAAAATGTTTCTGACCTTGTTTAAGAGAAATTATGCGGTTGCTATATCTGATGGCCATTTCTATATCATGGGTTACAAGAATTAACATTTTCCTCTGGGCGATACTTTTAAGTAAACTAAAAAACTTCTCTCTTCCCAACAAATCAATTTCTGCAAAAGGTTCATCCATAATTATTATTTCTTTTGATTGGGCTAGA
>CAYTFF010000095.1:0-4927 GCA_964437045.1 uncultured Dehalococcoidia bacterium | reverse complement strand
CCGAGTGGTATAAAAACATCCCGTAATATATTTGGTCTTGATATCATAGTTTTTGCCATAGGCTATGATGCATTAACAGGAGCACTTTTGGCTATAGACGTACGAGGGAAACATAATAAATCCCTTAAAGAAAAATGGGCCAATGGCCCAAGAACGTATTTGGGACTCTCTAGTGAAGGTTTCCCTAATATGTTTACTATCACTGGACCAGGAAGTCCATCAGTGCTTACAAATATGATGACCTCTATAGAACAACACGTTGATTGGATAACCGCATGTATAGAATTTTTGAATAAAACAGGAACCAGAGAAATTGAAGCCTCTATTGAAGCAGAAAACCAATGGGTCCAACATGTAGAAGAAATAGCTCAAAGTACTCTTAGATATAGCTGTAATTCTTGGTACCTTGGATCAAATGTGCCAGGTAAAACTCGAGTTTTCATACCCTATGCCGGTGGTGTTCCTGCATATGCAGCAAAATGCCGTGAAGTAGCGCGTACCCATTACCAGGGTTTCGTGCTCAAATAATAGTTCTTAGAATTCTATATCACTAAGACGCTTCTAAGATTCATATTGTCAATTTTTGATACTATAAGTATACTTCATATTGCTTTTGTTAAATCAATATCAATAATTTATTATATTTCACTTATTCTTGGCATCATAAATATATCGCTAGGAGGAAGAACATGCCATTAGATCCACAGGCACGTAAAATCCTAGATTTGAGAGCACAAGCCGGTTTACCTGAAACCCATACTCTTTCACCAGCTCAAAGCCGTACAAATTCTCGCTTGTTGCCAGCCCCAATTGGTCCTGAGGTAGCGATGGTACAAGATATATTGGTACCTGGAGAATCAGGAAATCTGACGGCAAGAGTATATACACCTATAGGTAATGGACCATTCCCTATATTGGTTTGGTTTCATGGAGGTGGCTGGGTCTTAGGAGATCTGGATAGAGCAGATGCCACTGCAAGAGAATTAGCGTTAAAAGGGAAATCATTAGTTATATCAATCGATTACAGGCTATCACCAGAAACAAAATTTCCAGGACCTATCGAAGACTGTTACATTGCTACACAATGGATTGCCTCAAATGCAAATATACTAAATGGGGATCCAGCCAAAATAGCGGTAGGGGGAGATAGTGCTGGTGCCAATTTAGCCACAGTAGTTTCAATAATGTCCCGTGATCGTAATGGTGCAGATTTAATCTTTCAACTTTTAGTATATCCAGTTACCGATTATGATTTCACAACCGAATCGTACAGCAAATACAGTAATGGATATCTCCTGACTAAAGAAAGCATGATCTGGTTCTGGAATCATTACCTCAGTAATCCAAAAGATGGATTAACTCCATATGCGTCTCCACTGAAGACCACAGATTTAAGTGGGCTACCCCCTGCTTTACTTATAACTGCTGAATACGATCCAATATGTGATGAGGGCGAGTCATATTATAAGCGCCTCAAGGATTCTGGAGTAAAATGTAAATACCTTTGCTATGATGGAATGATTCATGGGTTTTTTGGAATGTATAATGACATTGACAAAGGAAAAGATGCTATCAAGAAGGCCACCGCAGCCCTTGCCTTAGCGTTCAAAAATTGACGGTAAAACACTCTTGAAATGGATGTACTAAAACTCTAGTCCTTATTAAGGATATCGTTACCCCAATAATCATAGGACACAACTTCATTTAGTGATTTTCTCTTAACAGGACCAAAATTACCAGCAGGATAGCCCAGTGGTATACAATACACAATTTGAAAAGATTCAGGTATATTCAACAATTTATGAACTCTTTCTTCTACCTGTTTATGTAAAGTAGTAATTGTTCCACCTACACCCAAACCTCTAGCAGCTAATAATAGATTCTGTACAGCCGGTATAACTGAAGCCATTGAATCTGGCCCTTTAGAAGTAGCGCATACAATTATTATCGCTGGAGATTGCCCAATTTCATCAGCTAATCTCATCGCAGACTGAATGGGTCCATTCCCAGGTAGAATATCCTGTGGACCCATAATCCCTGAATCCTTTCTTTTGGCCCACCATGCCTCATGATATAAACTGGCCAGCTTCTTCCTTACACCCAAGTCTTGTATCAATAAAAAGTGCCAGGGCTGACTATTTCCACCACTAGGAGCTCTAATAGCTGCCTCTAATATATCTAGAAGATCACGATCAGGAATTGGAATCGACTTAAATCTGCGTATTGCCCTTAAAGTAAATATAGATTCCCCAAGTTCCATTTTTAGGCGTGACTGTGAACTCAATTAAGTCATCCCTTCTTTTATATAAAACTAGTATTCGATATTCTATATAAGAAAATTAACTTACTGCGTAAACTGAGTGCGCAGCGGTCACTCCTGCTGATTGGGAAATTTCAAATCCTTGTGACTGCAGGATTCTTTCCAGTGCAGAAAGAATCATTAAAACATTACCCTCTTTAGATGATTGTCCCATAAGGCCTATTCTAATTAGTTTGCCTTTAAGATCCCCTAAACCACCTCCAGTTTCTATATCATAATCATCCATTAGTATAGATCGAATTTTGTCCGCATCTAACCCTTCTGGCGCTAGTACTCCATTAAGAGTATCAGACCTCACTTCTGGTGCAGCAACTAATTGAAGGCCCATAGATTCAATACCAGCTCTTAAAGCTTTTCCGTTCAGTTTATGCCTAGCAAAGCTTTTGGACAATCCTTCTTCAAGAAGTATCCTTAAAGATTCACGTAAAGCATATATCAAAGAAGCTGAAACAGTGTGATGATACTTCTTATCACTAACCCAATATTGTTCCAATAATTGTATGTCAAGATACCAGCTTCTAGGTGGTACCTTTCTAGCTTTAATAACTTCTAAAGCTCGTGGACTAAAGGTTATCGGAGCCATTCCAGGTGGACAACTAAGGACTTTTTGACTACCTGTATAGCAAATATCTATACCAAGACTATCTACTGGTAGGTCATGACCTCCAAGAGAAGCAACAGAATCAACAAGAAGTAACGCACCATGTTTTCGGGTTATCCGTGCAATCTCTTCTAGGGGCTGTAATACACCAGTTGAAGTTTCGCAATGGACTAGAGCGACTACTTTAGCATCATTATGCAATTTTAATTCTTCTTCAACCCTATCAGCGCTTACAGCTTCACCCCATTCGGTTTGTATTTTCACAACATTTGCTTCACAACGTTCTGCTACCTCAACCAACCTATTTGCAAAAAATCCATGGACTCCGATGATTATTGTTTCTCCAGGCTGTATAGCATTAGCAATTGCAGTTTCCATTCCAGCCATTCCAGTGCCGCTTAAAGGCAAAGTAACTTTATTCTCAGTCTGAAAAGTTTCTCTAAGTAATTCAACTGTTTCATCCATTATGGACCATAATTGTGGATCTAAATGACTTAAAATAGGGGTCGTCATTGCACTATAAACTCTAGGATGAACATTACTTGGGCCTGGTCCTAATAATGTTTTAACCTTAATATTACTATTTGAATCTTCGACAGACATATTTACTCCTACCAGATATTACTTATTTGCTACAAGAAGAGATTATAGGTGATTGCCCAACAATTTAAAACACATTTTAAGTTTCTTTTGTTACTATTTTAGTTAACTTTTCAATATTAGCATTAAACCCAATTACTTTAGGGATTACCATTCCAGGGTTTTTCTCAATATATTCACTACTTTTTGATGCGAGATATTCGAAGTGAGCTCTTGCATGAGGTATATCTTCTCTAACTTGTTCCCTAACAAAGCCTTTCAATTTTTCCCATAGGATTATTGATTCCCATCCCACCATGGGAAGAATTTCTTTTTCAGTAACTAGTCCCATGTACAAAAAATACCCCAGTCTTTGATAGCTATATATAAGAGCATTAATCTTACGAATATCATTTTCAGTTAATTCTTTGGGGTAAATTACAGTTTTGGGATTATGCAACAGGTCTTGCTCAATTTCTATTACCTCTTTTGGCCTCAATTGCTGATAAATTGATGCCAGGGCTTGAAGTCGCCTTGCCTGAGCACTATTACGAAGTTGATATAGACCGAATATTGTTCCTGTCATTAACATCAATGAAGTAATAAATGCTCCCCATCCGCCCATAACTGTTGCTAATTCAACTGTGCTCATCTTGTCTCCTGAAATTTTCATCCTAAATTTGATTTCGTTAACATATTACATTAACCCATTTGTTGAAACAAAATCCAGATTTTAGTTCTACAAATTTAGTCAAAAAGATCTATGGAAAATTACTAAATATAATTAACCTTATACACCCGACAATAAATACTGAAATTACAACTATTTATTGACAGCCATTATTTTGGTTGGTATCTTCAAAACATATCTATATTGGGAGAATTAACATGTATGAATTTCCACAAATTGACTGGGGAACCTTACGGAATTATAGACGGAATATCGTATCTGATGTGATGAAAGAGACTGATATAGAGGCAATGATCATATGTGGTCACGACAATATTAGATACGCCACTGATGTAGGTGTATTTCTAATCTGTGAGGCATATGACTGGTACGCCTCAATTGTTACTAAAAATGGAGATGCCTACATATTTCTACCTTATGTCGATACTGTTATAAAAAATCCATTACCCGAATTACCATGGGTCCAAGAATATATTCCAATACCCTCTTGGGTATCCAGTATTTCTCAAGAAAGTATTTGGGTTAAAGCATTAGTGAAAAAACTGAACCAATTGGGAGTAAAAAAGGTTGGTATAGAGTCTCTACCATTCCAAATATATAACGGACTAGCCGAGTCTATGAAAGAAGTGTCTTTCAAATCTGTTTTTAATCAATTAGCAGAAGCTAGGCTGGTTAAGCATAATGAAGAAATTAAACTTCTACGAGCAAGTGCAACTGTAGCATCCTTAGGAGGATC
>CAYTFF010000094.1:4456-4969 GCA_964437045.1 uncultured Dehalococcoidia bacterium | reverse complement strand
AATTCGATCAATTGGGTTATTAACTTGACCTTTCCATGATTCAGATGTGTAGTTACCTTGTACCATATAAGTAGGCATAAGAATCCTCCCTTAAAATTTAGATGACTTTCTCGCCAATGGGGAGTTTAGAGCGGTGTGCCTCAACTGTCAAGGTAATCAATTTATTAAACCAATTTGAGGTCTAACTAATTTGAGACATCAGAATGAGAGAAACTAGACTCCCATATGAGTAAACTCTATGAAAAGCTTGAAACCTAACTAATAATTTAACTTAGTAGTATAGAACAAGCGAAAACCTAATTCCGGAAATGTGGCATGATTTTACTGCTGATCTCTTTAATAAGTCCTATTTTGTCTATTATTGTATAGGTACCAGGAGCAACCGTCCTGACACCAGCTTCGTAGAGATCATGAAGACCTTCCAAAATGTCCTCTTCCTTCCCAGTCAGATGAACCAGATCCACCATACGCTGGGTCGAAACCAAAGCATGTGGACCATCAGGATGCTCATGA
>CAYTFF010000094.1:1026-4446 GCA_964437045.1 uncultured Dehalococcoidia bacterium | reverse complement strand
CTGGGTGTTCTAGATCTAAGGTAGGGAGACCACAATGGTTAGTCAAACAACCAGCGACCTCTTTAAAGGCTTTCTCTTTTGACTCACACGGATAAATCCATTGGCGTACAATAATTTCTACCTCATCTGGGTCTCTTCCTGCTTTTTCCGCACCCTGACGAATTTTATCTACCTTTAGTTTCACAAACTGAGGCGGTCCACTCATAATCAACGCCCCATCACCAATCGCCCCTGCTAATTCCAAAGATCTTGGGCCTCCTCCTGCTACATAAACAGGAACTTTGACTCTGCTTGTTTCATGCTGTATTTCTTGACCATTCCATTCCATTACTTTACCTGCGGTAAATTCCCGAATGAATTCAACAGAGTCTTTCAATTCTTGAACTCTGGCTGGTCTCTGTACCTTCCCGTATGACCCGCCAGCACCTATCCCTACAAAAAATCTGCCGCCTGTTAATTCAGTCATGCTAACGGCCTGGTTAGCCAAGACCAGAGAGTTGTAATTTATTGGATCAGTAACGCCTTGCCCTATCCGTAGACGTCTCGAATTTACAGCTGCAATAGTCATGCAAACTATTGGATCTGGAGACATATATGGTTGATCGACAAATGTGATAAATGAATACCCACCTTCCTCTGCTACTCGGGTAATTTCCGGAAGCTCACTCATTCTTTCATGCCGACCCAATCCAAGCCCAAAATCTAATTTCATGATTCTCCTTTGTAGTAATTACTCCAATATTTGGAGCATTTATAAACATATTGGTTTAAATCTAATATATACTTAATCAAGTTTAGGAGCAATAATGGTTATTGACAGCCTGATAACCAATGCTACTATGTTGAAACAACAAAAACGAGGAGGGATGGACATGAAGCTTAGTAAAGAAAAGCTGCTTTGGATATATAGAACTATGATGACCATTCGTCTGTTTGATGAAGCCATGTTTCGGGAGGCTACAGTACGCACTGGTTTTGGGAGTGTTCATTTCTCTGTTGGTCAAGAGGCCGTATCCGCTGGGATAGGTGTTCATCTAACCAACGATGATTACGTAGCAAGTACTCACAGACCACATGGACATTGCATAGCTAAAGGTATGGACATGACTGCAATGGCTGCTGAGATTTTTGGTAGAGCGATAGGCTCCAATAAAGGAAAAGGTGGTGACCTTCATTTGGCAGACATGTCAATTGGTATGCTGGGTGCAAATGGTGTAGTGTGTGGAAATACTCCATGGGCCTGCGGAGCAGCTCTAAAAGCTAAACTAGACCAAACTGATCAAGTATCAGTTGCATATTTTGGTGATGGAGGTGCGGGCCAAGGCGTTCTCTACGAATCTATGAATCTAGCCTCTATTTGGAACCTTCCTGTAATATTTGTCTGTGAGAACAATCTTTACGCTAATGCCACACCGGTCGAATATGCAATAGCTGGGAAAGATATTGCAGACCGAGCAATTGGATTTGGTATGCCAGGAAAAGTTGTTGACGGAATGGATGTTTTCAGTGTTTATGAAGCGGCTGAAAATGCTATTTCTCGTGCTAGAAAAGGAGAAGGTCCTTCCCTACTGGAGTGCAAAACATACAGGTATTACGGACACTTCTTTGGAGATAATCCATTACAGTACCGATTAAAAGAAGAGGAAGCATATTGGCAAGCTAAAGATCCTATAAATGGCTTTAGAAAACGAGTTGAAAAAGAAGGGGTTTTCTCTACAAGGGAATTGGATAATATAAACCAGGAACTTGAAGCCAAAGTGGAAAACGCTGTTGCAGATGCAGATAAGGCACCTGAACCTCAGGATTTTGAACTTTTTACGGATGTTTATAAAAACTATCCCTTAGAAGCACTCAAGCGAGGATACAAAATTTAGAATTACATAACCGATTTAATTATTAATTAGAGGTGGATATATGGCCACTAAGTCAGTTAGAGAAATAAGATACAGCCAAGCCCAAGCAGAAGCCATAAAACAGGAAATGGAACTCGATTCAAGTGTAATAATAATGGGAGAAGATATAGCAGGAGGAGCTGGAAGGGCTCATCTAGGAATTGTTGATGCTTGGGGAGGAGCATTCCGAACTACCAAAGGGCTGATTCAAAAATTTGGCCCTGAGAGAGTTATAGATACTCCGATTTCTGAGGCAGGCTATATAGGTATGGGAATAGGTGCAGCTATGGCAGGACTTCGGCCTATTGTGGAATTAATGTTCATAGATCTTCTTGGTGTATCCATGGATCAGATAGTTAATAACGCTGCTAAAATAAATTACATGTTTGGCGGAAAAGTCAAATTACCACTTACTATACTGACGAGGTTTGGTGCAGGATCCAGAAGTGGTGCCCAACATGCTCAAGCATTTTATTCTATATTCACTCATATACCGGGGCTTAAAGTAGTTGTACCCTCTGATCCATATACAGCTAAAGGTCTTTTAATCTCTGCGATACGCGATGATGACCCTGTAGTCGTAGCTGACAACAGACGTTTTCTTAATATCACTGGAGAAGTTCCAGAGGATATTTATACTATTCCTATTGGTAAATCCAATATTTTAAAACAAGGCGAAGACATAACTTTAATAGGGGTTTCTGCGATGACTAGTATTTGCATGAGTGCCTCAAGTGTACTGGCAAAAGATGGAATCAATGTAGAGGTTATTGATCTTTTGAGTCTATCTCCATTGGACGAAGATACAATCTTAAGCTCCATTAAGAAAACTAGCAGAGTAATCATAGTTGACGAAGATACACCAAGATGTGGGATAGCATCTGATATTGCTGCCTTAGTTGCCTCAGAAGCTTTTGATTATCTAGACGCACCTCCAAAGATAGTAACTTCGCCCCATACTCCAGTGCCACATAGTGGAGCGTTAGAGGACATATATGCACCAACCGAGGATCGGGTAGTTGCTGCTACCAGATCTCTTTTTGGAATTTAACGAAGATCCTTAAGACATCAAATCTTTTAATACTTTATCAGGTGGTGATGGAGGATATACCATTTCATTATCCAACTGGAACATATCCATCATTCTCTGACCCTGAGGGGTAGAAATCCAACGTCTTCTTACGGGCGTTTGCATATTGTAGGCACGAAAATGGCCATGTGTTTTGTGTCTTAATCCAGGTGGCCAGTAGAAAAGATCGCCCTTACGTCCTACATATATCTTTCCTGTCTCTACATCCTCGCTTACAGCCTCACCTTCAATAACCATAGCAATTTGATGCCAACGATGATCACATTCAAGTGGTGTATCTGAATCATATTCAGCCACACCTGCCACTAAATTCAAATTGGTGTCCTCTGGATTAATGACGTCAACTTGGCTTAAAGCGCTAATGGACACCGTGTCCCTTTTTGGGTTAATATCGAACACCCCCTTAACAAACTTCATCAATTTTCTCTCTGGAACATT
>CAYTFF010000094.1:0-889 GCA_964437045.1 uncultured Dehalococcoidia bacterium | reverse complement strand
GGAACAGGAGTTTTAATAAACAAGGCTCTAAATATTCCCCCATGTCTATGCCTATGACCTGGTGCCCAATAATAGAGATCACCTCTATGAGCATGGAATACTTCTAGGGTATCCATATCTTGAATAACCATTTCGCCATCTAGGATAAGAGCCAGTTGGTTATACCAAAAGTGACACTCATACACATCTGGTACTGTATGTTCCGCTATTCCACAAACTAATACGAGGTTGGTATCTATAGAATTCACTAAGTCTATTTGTCTCCATTTACTCTGCATACTGGAATGTAAGCCTTCTGTATTAGAATCAATTGTTTTAGTATTTGCCGCTCCCCTTATAAATTTAGTTTCAGGCTTTTTTGTGCCCCCTGAAAATGGTTTAAAATTTACCACAACCTTCCTCCGTTCTATTCTCATATGAGGATATTTACATTTACTGGAACATATAGAATAATATCACAAACCAAGCTGTAGTGATGACTTGATTCGGTGTATGATAATATATCGTTTATTGTGTTGTTAATATGAAATTTGCAAAACCAGTTAATATCGCCAGATTCCTCGGAAGAGACTTAAAGCAAACCCTTGCAATTGGTTTGTTATTGCTACTGCCAATAGTATCTACATACTTGATACTGAGATTTGTATTTAACAATGTTGATGATGTTTTAGCACCGGCGGTTGAACAGGCAATAGGTCAATCTATACCAGGGTCAGGTATTCTCGCACTCCTAGTATTAGTGTATGTAGTAGGTATACTAGGCAGAAGTGTAATCGGTCGCCGACTAGTACCTATTGCTCAAAACATCCTATTAGTAATACCAATTATACGAGCAGTGTATTCTCCAGCGAAACAGCTAATAGAATCGTTTTTCGGTGGCCCACAACAC
>CAYTFF010000093.1:964-4998 GCA_964437045.1 uncultured Dehalococcoidia bacterium | reverse complement strand
CAAAAGTACAAATAAACGAAGAAGATGGCTCTGTTGTAATTGTAGTGCCAGATAGATATTTATCATTGGCTATTGGTAAAGAAGGCCAGAATGCTCGCCTTGCTGCTAAACTGACCGGTTGGAAGGTGGATATTAGGAGTGTATCTCAAGTAGAAGGTGACCCATTACCAGAAATTGCTCCAGTTGATGACTCAAATGTAGCTATTGTTGAAAAACCAGAGACAGAAGAATCAGCAGCGACAGATATTTTATCTGAAACAAACCGCGAAGATATCCAACCCACTGAATCGGAAGAAATTGTTGCTCCAATTGAGGATATACAAGAAGAAGCCCAAGTTCACGATATAGAATCAAAGGATAATGAGGAAGAATTGGTTGTTGATGGATCTTCAGCTGAGCAAGAACTTGCGGCATTATCATTAGCTGTTGATGAACAACAGGAACAAGAAAAAGTTGAAGACGTATCTCTCGATGATAGATCTATCTCTTTGGATGAAGTTCCAGAAGAAGTTTGGGCAGTACCAATTGGAAGGGAACCTAAACCAGGAGCCGTAAGATTTGCTGAAGATATTGCAGGAACTAGAGCTAATCGTAGGGCACAGAGAAAGAATGCCGATGTACCCAGCAAAAAGGCAAAGCGGGGTGGCAAAAGATCAAAAGGGAATAGGCAAGCTTATTAACGGTTTGGGTCGTAGTATAAAGACTAAGCATACACCTTGGAGAACTTGTGTAATTTGTCGCTCTAAGAAAATAAAACCTGAACTTATCAGGATATTTTATAGTAATTCCAGAGGTATAAAAGTTGATACTAGTAATAAATTTGGAGGTCGGGGAGCATATATTTGTAAAATAGGTGAATGCCATACTGAAAACTTGAACAAATCTCGAATAGAGCTTACTCTGAAAGAGCAATTCACCAATGCGAACTGGGATCAGTTAAGACAGGAGATAAGTGGAAAGATTGTCTATGATTGACAACATCCACTACTATACTTATGACAACAGATACAAGTGAAAATGAAAATCCTCAGCCCCTAGAGCCTGAAATGGAAGGCTCAGTTGGGCAGCAGCCAATTTTGGAATTACCATCAGCTGTAACTGATGGTCAATTGGCTGGGTTGGTTAGACGTGATCCCATCGAAGTTATAAAACAGCTTATGCGAAATGGAATTATGGCTAATATCAATCAAGTTGTAGATTATGACGCCGCCTCCATAGTAGTAGAAGATTTTGGGTATAAACCAGAAGCTTTAAAAGAAGAGATTGTATCCAAGCAAATTAATCAAGAAATAGTTGAAGAAGATTCATCCAAACTAGAGATACGTCCACCTGTGGTTACAGTTCTTGGACATGTTGATCATGGTAAAACTACGCTTTTAGATGCTATTAGGAATACAAATTTTGCTGAGTCTGAAAGTGGGGGCATTACCCAACATATAGGTGCCTATAAGGTTACCTATGGTGAACAAGATATTACGTTTATTGATACTCCAGGGCATGAAGCATTCACAGCAATGAGGGTTAGAGGTTCTAGGGTTACTGATATAGCAATATTGGTAATAGCTGCAGATGATGGAATGATGCCTCAAACTATTGAAGCAATAGACCATGCTAAGGCGGCTGGAGTACCAATTGTTGTAGCGATTAATAAGATTGATAAACCCGATGCTGATTCTGATAAAGTCAAGCGTCAACTCGCTGAAAGAGATCTGTTGGTTGAGGATTGGGGTGGGGATATTATAGCAGTAGCCATATCTGCTAAAGATAGAATAGGTATAGATGATCTGCTTAGTAATATACTTGTTGTAGCAGAAATAGGGGAGTTGAAAGCAAACCCGAATAGGTCAGCGGCTGGTGTAATTGTTGAAGCACAAATTCATAAGAGCAAAGGTCCTGTAGCTACCATATTGGTACAAAATGGTAGCCTTAAGGTGGGAGATAGTATTGTTGTGGGGGATAGCTGGGGTAAAGTAAGAGCTATGCTTGATTATAATGGAAAACCTGTTGATAAAGCTGGGCCTTCCACTCCTGTGGAGATATTGGGTCTAGGAACAGTTCCTGGAGCAGGGGATAGTTTCATAGTTGTAGCAAATGAAAAGAAAGCTAAAGATATGGTTCGTGAAAGACTACGGCAAAGGCATTTAGATAAATCTTCAGGTGCTATTCATAGTCTGGAAGAGATATCTTCTCATTTGGAATCCGGAAAGTTAAAGGAATTGAACCTTGTTATTAAAACAGATGTTCAAGGTAGTATTGATGCGGTTAGAAATTCTTTAGAAAGATTAACAACCGAACAGTCTAAGATTAAAATTATTCGGATAGCAGCAGGTAGCGTCACAGAAAGCGATGTATTGCTTGCAATTGCATCAGGTGGGATTATTGTTGGATTTAACACTAGAATTGAACCGAGTGCGGCTAAATTTGCCGAACAAGAAGGTGTAGATGTTAGATTTTATAATATTATATACAAATTAATTGAGGATTTTGAAAAGGCAATTGCTGGATTATTAGAGCCTGAAAAACAAGAAGTGATTGAAGGGCATGCTGAGGTAAGGGCAGTATTTAGTGTAGGTAGACGCAATAAGATAGCCGGACTTTATGTTACTGATGGCAAAATAACGAGAAATTCCCTTATTAGAGTAACTAGGGATGGCGAAATTATGGCTGACGGGAAAATAGCGAGTTTGAAACGCTTCAAAGATGATGTTAGAGAAGTATTAACAGGATACGAATGTGGTATTGGGGTAGAAAACTTCACTGATTTTAACGAAGGTGACCTTGTTGAATCCTATTCTTTTGAATAATTGTTATTGGAATTTGAATTTTCATTTGATTACATATATCTCTATTTGGGTCTCTGATGACTAGGCGATTAGATAGAGTTAATGCTTTGTTACGAGAGGAAATCGGCCAGATTATTTCTGAACGTTTGAATGACCCAAGGCTTTCAGTTGTCGTCAGTGTCACACAGGTTACCACCACCTCTGATCTAAAAAGCGCTAAAGTTTATGTTAGTGTCCTTGGTAATGAGGAAGAAAAACAACTTACCATACAAGCTTTGACATCTGGCTCTGGATTCTTACACAAAGAGCTCCGTAAAATAATTGAACTTCGTCATATTCCTGAATTAACTTTTCTATTAGATGATTCTATAGAAAAGAGCGAGTCATTATTTAAATTAATAAGCCAAGGACTTTATCGTAATCAGGCATAATAATACTATTTCAAATTAACCCCATCCCACATTTGGACGATTATGTTTGTTGATTTATGCAAATTGATTTTCGAGAGGTAGACATTGCGTAACTGGAATATCAATGGATTCTTAAATATAGAAAAACCTTATGGGATAACTTCAATGGAAGTTATTAGACGAATTAAGCGAGTTACCAATCAAAAAAAGATTGGGCATGGTGGAACTCTTGATCCAAATGCAGTAGGTGTTTTGCCAATATGTTTTGGGCAGGCTACTAGATTGATGAATTACTTAATAAATGGACGAAAAGAATACAGAGCGGTAATAGAGTTAGGATTAAGTACTGATACATATGATTCCGCAGGCAAAATAGTTAAAAAAGGTAAATTACCACCCATTACAAAAAAAGAACTACAGGATATATTAAAGTTTTATGTTGGTACTATTGAACAGATCCCACCCATGTATAGTGCACTTAAGAAAGAAGGACGTCGATTATATGAATATGCCAGAGATGGAATTGAGGTAGACCGAGAACCAAGAGTGGTAGAGGTTTTTGA
This sequence comes from uncultured Dehalococcoidia bacterium, assembly GCA_964437045.1. Lineage (GTDB taxonomy): Bacteria > Chloroflexota > Dehalococcoidia > Lucifugimonadales > CAYTFF01 > CAYTFF01. The sequence goes on along the minus strand of CAYTFF010000093.1, from coordinate 1,242 downwards.
TATTACTATGGAAAAATGGCAATCTCCTCTTCTTACAATTAATATTCAATGTGGGCGTGGATTTTACGTACGTTCAATAGCTTACGATATTGGTGAAAATTTAGGATGTGGCGCATACCTTAAAGATCTTACTAGAATAGAATGTGGGACTTTTCATATTACAGATTCTATTCCTCTATCAGATATTGAAAACCAAGGGATAGAAGGTAAATGGAGAACACAAGTATATCCTTTAGATTTTGTCTTAAAACATTTAAACGATATGATAATTGGAAATA
>CAYTFF010000093.1:0-954 GCA_964437045.1 uncultured Dehalococcoidia bacterium | reverse complement strand
GAACGGTCGATTCTTGACGCAAAATTTTAATATACCATCCATAAATTCGACCGAGGATTGTAGAGTGTATAGTTTAGACGGGCGTTTTATAGGTTTGGTAAACTTTGATAGTGTTATTGGTCAGTGGAAGCCAGCAAAAGTATTTTCGCACAGTTAAATATAATTGATATTTTCCTGATAATAAATCATTTCAAACTTTTGCTTGACAAGAGTTACTGGATACATATATTGTCTAAGGATAGCGAGGAGGTGTATATATGCAGGCATATTGCTTCAAATGCAGATCTAAACGCGATATAAAAAATGCCCAAAGTGTTACACTGAAAAATGGACGTCCGGCCACTCAGGGAGCTTGCCCTGTTTGTGGTACTAAAGTATTCAGAATAGGCAAAGCATAGATTCTAAAAACTTATCACTAAACTTTTGCTAATTCCTTTATTTTTTATTTTTGCATGAATTTATAAAGTTTTAAGCTGGTTTTTTGTATGATGATTCGTTGTAAGTACACCTCATTGCTAAGATTGTATGATAATGAAATTTAGTCTAATCCTGTTAATTGGATTAAAATGAATGTTGGGTTTTCGTATCCCGGTTAGCTAATTAAACTTAAAACGCAATAGGACTAGTTTGTTATATTCTGGTTTCACACCACAACTATTTCAGAAATGAACTACTTAATATTAGAGGTATAATAGTTATATGGAAGTATTCGTGGCTTCTCCTAGAGGATTTTGTGCTGGTGTAGTAAGGGCAATCGATATTGTGGAGATAGCTTTAAAGCGATTTGGTGCACCTGTTTATGTAAAACATCAAATAGTACATAATCAATATGTCGTTGATTCCCTGGAGGAAAAGGGTGCAGTAACTGTAGATGATATTAATGATGTTCCCATTGTGTCAGTTGTTGTATTTTCAGCTCATGGATCTCCACCTACGGATTATAAAAAAGCTGCA